>NZ_JBFRPJ010000022.1:0-25725 GCF_041471945.1 Vibrio sp. 10N.261.51.A4 | reverse complement strand
CCACTTATTGCTTCTTCATCAATCCAGAAGGTCAAAGAACCACGGTTAATGAGTGATTGGTTGTATTGCTTCCAGTTGGTTGTTTTGTAACGAGGTTTAGGCATAAGGCTACGAGAGAGAGTGGTGGTAGCTGATCAGATCGTAGGTTCTTGATTTAGTTCCATTGAATTACGCAACAAAGCCCTTCTAGAAAGCTAATTAGCTGCGGTTTGATGTTGTTCACCAAAACTTCCTTTGAAGTCCCAGTTATTACAAAATCATCAGCGTATCCAATGAAGTTGACTCTATCGCCAGTTTTACGTGCTACCGACTTAACCAGATTTTCTAAACCTGCTAACGTCAACAGCATAAGCGTTGGGGAAATTATACCGCCTTGAGGCGTCCCCTCTGCTGTCTTGTAAAACAGTCCTTTATCGATAAAACCGCACTCAAGCCATTGCTTCAACATTCGTTTATCTGTTTGAATGTTATCGATTAGCCACTGATGACCAATTTTATCGAAACAAGCCTTAATGTCCCCCTCAAGAACCCATTGTGCTGAACGTTTAAGACCCAAGCATTTGAAGCATTGTTCGATTGCATCGGCTGTGCTTCTATTAGGTCGAAAACCATAGCTATTTAGGTCAGCAATGGTCTCAGAGATAGGCTCCAAGGCAAGTAGATAAAGCGCTTGTTGCGCTCGATCTATCATACACGGAATACCTAAAGGTCTGAGTTTGCCGTTTTTCTTGGGGATATAGATACGTCTGAGTGGTTTAGCTTTGTAGCCTTTCCGACTCAATTGATTAACCGCTGCCACACGACGAGCATCCGTATTCCAGATGATGCCGTCGATTCCTGGCGTTTTGCTGCCTTTATTTTGTGACACTCGTTTAACGGCAAGAAGTTTTGCCGCTTTTGAGTGAGTTAGTATCCACTGCAATGCTTTCGCCTTACTGCGTTTACCTTCTCGAGTTGCTTTTGCAATGCGTATTTGAAGCTTTAATACGTGTTGTTCGACGGCTTTCCAGTTAATGGATTGCCATCGAGTGCCGTTAGGAGAGGCACTAACTTCTTTTGAAGCTACCATTTGCATTTCTCCTTGAATAAAGTTCTTCAAATTATCTTGCAACGGGAGACCAGCTAGAAGTCAGCTCGCTTTCGCGCCAGATAACAACCTGTATCCGCATCATTACAACGCGGCTTTCGCTTTTTCTAGCCTCCTTTACCTGCACCACTATCGGCTGTCTTTGCAGACCGCTTTCCCAAAGGGAGAAGTACAGGCTTACCCTGTTCCGTATGTCGCGCAACGTCGGGTTAGATGCCCACTATAATGCGGAGAGCGTCTTGATCACGAAAGAGCACTGTCCAATCTCTTTCCTACTCTCATGCCTTTTGGCCACAGCGTATTAACCACTTCCGCTGATCCACGTATAACGCATCTTAAATGGATTCACTTACGTTCATCATACCAACACCCTAGCACTCACCCAATTGTGGTTATCAGGAGGAACGTCCTCTCACGAATTCATTCCCGCTCAGCAAAGGCTGAACTTCGTTACATTGTCGGGTTCGCTGCTTTATTCAGAACCCTAGGGTCATCTGGTGATACAGATGGTTCACACTTGTTGCGGTGAACAGCACTTCATACGACTTCAGGTCGCACGGACAATTCCGTGTCAGTGACTTTTCTAAATTAGTATTTAATGAATAACTACAGGTATAACAAAGTAATTGTTGAGCGCTAATGGGAAGAATTGGTTTATGGTGCGAAAGCAACTGAATTCATATAAAATAGCATAACTAATTGATTCCTATATTTATCAGAGGCAAAGATGAAAAAAACTTTAATTGCAATCAGCTGTACAGCGATCATCGGTGGTGGTGCCTTGGTTGCCAATAACATGTTGATTAAGAATGCAGCAGAAACTGTGACCAGTGAAGTTGAAAGCTCACTAA
The DNA here is from genome assembly GCF_041471945.1 of Vibrio sp. 10N.261.51.A4. Lineage (NCBI taxonomy): Bacteria > Pseudomonadati > Pseudomonadota > Gammaproteobacteria > Vibrionales > Vibrionaceae > Vibrio > Vibrio sp. 10N.261.51.A4. The sequence goes on along the minus strand of NZ_JBFRPJ010000022.1, from coordinate 23,787 downwards.
TTGGACTAAAAAACCAATTCATTGATGCCCAACTGATCGATACGGAAATCAACAATAACAATATCAAGCAGAATTTCGCTATCTACATAAACAATGGTTCAAAAAGACTTCCTGAACCAATCTACCTAAGCCACACAGCAACGGTTGCGCCATTCGGACTTAGCGTTGAAGGTAATTTTAGTCTCCCGAAGGATAAAGGACTTACCTCAACGTTAATCAGAGAGGTAGCAAGCTTAAATGAAAGCATAAAATACACATTCGATACCAGCAATCAGTCTTTAGATCTACAAAGCAACTTCTCACTTGGAGAAATCAATACAGGCCGCTCAAGCAACTTCAAACTTGGCGATGTTGAGATTCTGTTTAAAGGCAATAAAGAAGCCTTCACTACATCCACAAAAATTGACGGAATTAGAATCTCTGAAAGAAGAGAACAGGCCTATATAAACGGCATTGAGCTTAAGTCAAATATCACTAATGACACCCATAATACTGAAATAATTGCAAATGATGGAGGTTTCAACGATCGATCTGGTGGATTTAGCTTCAAAGACGCGAAGTTTCATTCAGCAATTACAATTGAAGACAATACGAGCCTGAAGCTTGATTGGAAAGTTGACTCACTAGATCTTCAATCTCCAAACATCACCCAACTATCGAACAAACTTGGCTTAAGTGGTGAGATTAAAGGAGTTAATACTCAAGAGCTTAATAGCTTCATCGGTTTGATTGAAAGAAATCCTACAGAGGAAACAATTGAGGCTGCTTTTAAATCCATAATAGGTAATGGGATCAAATTCGAGAATATCAACATCTTCGTTAATGACTCAAGTTCCGATGGAGAAATTGAAATAATGCCTAAAAATTATAAAGGCTTAACTAACCGAGAATCAGAAGAGGCATTTGAGAAGTCCCTTAAAGTTGACTTCAATGTCACTATCACACCAAAGCTAGTTAAATTACTTGAAATCAACCAAAACGCATTGGACAGACTGTGGAACGAAGAAGAGTCAGGTAACTACACCACAACGATCAAGCAATCACTTGGGAAGACATTCATCAATGGCGTCGAAGCGAACTAACATTTCGTTCAAAAGTCTATTGCCGCCTTGCTATTTGAACATGCTAGGCGGCATGAATTCTCAGCTAAAGTACCAAAAGTACTCCATATATAGTAACGCCTTTCTTCACCGCATAAAATTAACTCAAAAGTTTTAAATATCCCTATGGTCGATACTGCATATCTGAGAAATTCTGAAGGGTAGACTCGGTCGGATTACCTCTTATAGGGTTAATATATATAAACACGATATTTACTATCTCGAACTCTAACCAACAATGGGGCAAATCCGTGTTAGCCCAACCTCCCTCGGTAATCACACCAACCTCAAATTCCCTCCTAATCTCCCCTTAATCCGTATTTTCGACCCATTATGATTTCGTGGAAAGGGGAGGAACTGAATGCCGATGGCGACATGCGCATTTTCACATTCAGCGCCAAAGAAGATTCTCCCCCTCGGTCGTCAATCTAGAGAGGGGGATGAACTCAACTTGAGGGGGAGTTAGAGGGGGAGGGTGTTTCAAAATCGACGAATACACGGCAGCCTATCAGCTATTGAAAGCACTGCGATTGAGCCTGATATGAATGGAACGCACATACGTTCCAATTGAAAGGTTTAGCGTTCTAAAACTCACAACGTATAAGCGTTATTCGATTCCAGCCACTCTTTTACCGCTCGGTTAAAAGTGACTAACTTCTGCGGTGTTACTCTTCTTTGAGCATAGATAAGGCTTAGCTTTTGGGCTTTTATCGACCATTCTGGGAATACGTGAATAAGCTCACCTTGTTTGAGCTGCTCTTCAACTTGATAGAACGGCAAGCTGGCGACACCTATCCCTTGCATCGCTAACTCCAAAATTGAACTGTAGGTATTCGAGCTAACGCTTCCGGTTACTTCAACATGGTAGGTTTGCTCGCCATTGACCAACTCCAACTGATTCCAACGTTCATTTTGACTGTTAAGAATGAAGCTGCATTTATGGATGTCTTTGGTGGTAATGAGTGGGTTAGTCGATGCGTAACCTGCACTGCAAACGAGAACATTGCGGATGTGCCCGAGATCGTTGGCAATCACATCATTAGGGAGTTCATCGTAGGCTCGGAAAGCAATGTCAAAGTCTCCAGACTCTATCTTCTTTTTCATCGGCCCAAAGTCGAGAATCAAATCCACTTTTGGGTACTCTTGCTTGAAAGTAGGGATGATATGACGACAAAGCGCACGCCCAAACTCTATCGGTGCGGTAATTTTTAAATCGCCTGCCACTTCCTGCGTCATGTCTAAGACACGCATTTCCGCTTCGATTGCTAATAGTTGAATTTGCTTCGCTTTCGAATACAACTCTTCACCCACTTCTGTGAGGCTGATAGAACGAGTCGTTCTGTGAAACAGCTTAGAATTCAATGTTTCTTCGAGTCGTTGTACATGCCGAGACACCAAACCTTTCGACACATCCAATACTTCAGCGGCCTTGGTGAAGCTTTGCTCTTCGGCGACAGTCAAGAAGGTCTGCATATAAATCAAATTCATCATTAACACCATTTAGTAAACAGTGAAGTCATTTTGTACTGTTTTCTCTCTCCTTCAAGAAACTAAGATTCAAAACGTAAACAGAAAGGAGAAGAACGATGAACAAATTACTACTTATTACCGCTGCAATGGCTGCCTCTATGAATGTTTCAGCTGCCTCTGTTGTAGAAAGTAACCCAACACTGGTTGGAGACTCATTCGGCTTTGTTGAAGGCCCAACATGGGATGTGGAACATCAACGTTTCTTGTTTAGCGATATTCCAAATAACACAACCTACTCTTACGATCTTAACGGCAAGTTGAGCGTTTTTGATGATAATTCTGGCTATGCCAATGGTCTCGATATTGATGTGAAAGGCAACCTTTGGGCTGCTCGCCATGATAGAAAGTTGTCGTACCGTCAGGGCAACGGAGAGAAAGTGATTGTCGCTGCAACGTATAACGGCAAGCTGCTTAATAGCCCGAACGATTTAACCGTTAATAGCGATGGAAGCGTGTGGTTTACCGATCCTCCGTTTGGTATCCAAGGTTACGGCCCAGCAAAGGCAGAACCAGAGCAAGCGGTTAATGGCGTTTATCGTTACCTAAATGGTGATCTAAAGTTGATCACTGGAGAGTTCAAGTTACCAAACGGCATCGCTTTTTCTTCTGATGAATCTTCGTTATACGTTGCCGACACATCTGATGGCTGGGTATACCGATTTGATGTTGATGGACAGTCACTCAGCAATAAGACGCAATTTGCTCAAGTGAAAGCGGAGTCTGGCTCTGAACCTATGGTTGATGGCGTTGCTGTTGATGCCGATGACAACCTCTTTGTTGCAGCGCATGGTGGCGTGGGTGTGTTCGATAAAGACGGTAAGCAAATAGACTTCATTGCTATCGATGCGGGCCATATCAGCAATCTAGAAATTGGCGGGAAACAGCAAGATTTACTGATGGTAACGGCATACAACAAAGTGTTGGTGTTCAAGCTTAAGTAATACCTTACACAAACGAAAATAAAAAGGGACGGGTAGAAATACCGGTCCCTTTTCTCATTTGAATAGGTCGAAAGTGGGTTAGCTCGATGCGCAGTAATGATGCTGCCGACGATTAAGGCTTAGGCTGATTAGCTTCTATATCAAGGGCCGTCTGGTTTGGCCTACTGAAATACTTCTTCCATTTTATTGGCATCATAGGAATGACGATCAGGCTAATACCGACAAGGGTCAACATGTCTGGAATCTCGTCAAACCACATCACGCCAAATAGGGTCACAAACACCAACCCCGAATATTCTGCGAGAGCAATTTGGTTTGCTGGCGCTTTTTTATAAGCGACCACCACAAGGGCATGGTACCCCAGAACGAATAGGTTGATTGCCATAATCCACCCAACATGACGCCATTCAATCGCCGCCCATGCAGGCAGAGCAAGAGCCAACGCCAGCGGTAGAGTCATCACACTGGTCCAAAATAGTGTCGAGATAATGTGTTGTTCTGCGTGAAGACGTTTAATCAAAATATTGCCGACACCCATCGCGAGCGCACTGCCTAAGCCCGCAATAGCGGCCCAGTGAAATTGCTCTGGACGCAACACGATTAACACACCCACGAAGCCAATCAGTGTCGCGACCACTTTTGATGATGTCGGCTTCTCTTTCAGTAAAACAATAGAAAGCGGGAGCATAAGAATGGGCCCAACATAGAACATCGCATTTGCGGTCGCCAAGGTGAGGTGTGTGATGGCAATCATTGCGCAGCCACTACCTACTAGGATGAATTGAGCCCGTAAGAAGTTGATGCGACAGCCACCTTGCATGCGCGTCTCTCTGGGTAGCTTTAGCCAAAAAGGAAGCAGCAACATCACGCTCAATAGCTGGCGGATAAACACATATTGGAACGTGGGCACTTCGCCATTCAGTACTTTTAGTGAAACGTCTGAAAAGGAGGCGAGCAGGTTGGCGAATACTAAGAGCAAAATCGCGTGGTTGGTGGCTTTGGTCATACAGAAACGGCGCTACATATTTGTCATACAATTATGGGCGCACATAATACATGAGAATCGAAAATATGTAAGAACAAAAAACCAAGTAAGAACAATGTCGTTCGATGCTTAGTGATATGGGGTGCGAGATCTGCTATTACGACCTGAGTTCAGTAGGTGAGTGCCCAGTCCAATTCGGTATTTATCGAATAATCGAATGAATATGCAACAATATCAGCGCATTGGAGATCATCGCTGTTTGAGCCTACTTGGCAGAGAGACACTGTCGGGTAGGATCTCGCAGCTCAATAATGGTATTGCCTGTGTCTTTTCGTTTGAAAGCAGAGTCATTAACTTGAGCATTGCTGAAGTCAGTGCGAAACAAGTCGGCACGCAGTAAATCGACGTTGAGCATTTGGGCGTAACTCATGTTGGCGTTACGTAGGTCAGCATCGCGGAAGCTCGTATTGTTGAGGTTCGCGTGGCTGAAATTGGCATAGGTGATGTCAGCCTCATTCATGTTCGCACCCGATAAATCGGCGCCACTAAAATCAGTACGTATCAGGTTGGCGCAACGAAGGTCAACATCTTGAAGCGCTAGATTACTTAGATCGGTATTACCTAATTGTGCTCGTTCGCCGCCTTGGTTTTCCAACCACAATTTATGCTGATCTAAAATAGAATCGAGTTGTTGTCAGAGTTTGTTGGTCGAAAGCGAGATCAGTTTTAGGCGATTCAAAGAAAAGCAAACAACCAAGTTAGTCATCTCGGTTATTTGCTTTAGATTTGTTGCTTTTATGGTGAATGGACGAGCGCTTTTCGAGGTTAAAGCGTGTTTTTGTACACCTTGCCGTCTTTCATGATCAGTTTTTGTGTCTCTGTGTTCGCCACACATGCAACACTTTCCAGTGGGTTGCCATCGATGATCAATAGGTCGGCATACGCGCCTTCAACGATCTGACCTAACTTGCCTTCTTGGTATGGGTGTTGGTAGGTCGACATTTCGAACAAGCGACCACAGTTTGATGTCGCCATGCGAAGCGCGGTGATGGTATCGAATACTTGCTCAATCGCACCAAGTTCATTCAATTGTGTCGCGTGAACGTTGGTTTCACCTACACAGTCAGTGCCAAAAGCGATGTTCTGGATGTCGTATTTCTTAATCAGTTCTGCTGACTTGAACATCGCTTTGCCTACGCGTTCTGTCTTGCGGTATGTCTCTTCATTTGGCAGCGGGATCTTACGCTCTGCAATCAATGAAGAGGTAAAGTAAGAAGGAATCACCCAAATGCCTTTCTCTTTAATGATTTCGGCAATGTCGTCGTCCATGATGGTCGCGTGTTCGAAAGACATCACGCCCGCTTCAGCTGCTCGGCGCATCGCATCAGAGGTGTGGATGTGCGCAGCGACATAAGTGCCGTAATCTGAAGCGGCCTCAACTGCGGCTTTCATCTCGTCTGATGTAAATTGCAATGTGTCTAGCGGGTCGAAGGTTGAAGATGCGCCACCGCCAGCCATGATCTTGATTTGTGATGCGCCCATGAATAGCTGTTCACGCACCGCTTTCAATACTTCTGAACGCCCATCGGCCACTTTCATTGAGCCTTGCTTCATCATTGGTGAGTCTTCATGGCCGTTTGCTAAACGCTCTTGTGCTTGGTTTTGACGGTAATCGGAGTGACCACAGGTTTGTGAGATAGCCGCCATTGAAGGAAGAATGCGTGGGCCAGTCGCATAGCCCTTGTCGATACTGTTTTTAAGGCCAAGCGTATTGCCCGCCACGTCGCGAATGGTAGTAAAGCCGCGCATTAACATCTCTTCTGAAATCTTTGCTGAGCGAATCGCCACTTCTTCACGAGTCATCGTATCAATGACATTAAAAGAGGCAGAGAGCGTGATATGAACGTGCGCATCAATCAGGCCTGGCATGACTGTGCCACCTTGAGCATCAATGATTTCATCCGCTAACGTTGCATCAACCTCGCCAATTTGAGTAATCAAGTTGTCTTCAATAAGAAGTGATACGTTCTCGATTAGGTTGTTATCAACACCGTTAAATACGTTCGCGTTAGTGATTAGCTTTTTCATAGTCTGCACCTTTTGGAAATGAGTGTGTGTCGCTGATGGGGTCATCATATGGGGCGCAGCATTTGAAGAATGGCCATTTGGTGACAAGCAATGACGAGACTTATCTTTTGGTGCTTTTCAATATTTCTAAGTTTTTCCTACTCGAACGTTAAGGTGTATTTCAAATCGTCGTCACCTTGTGTTGAGAGTCAATTTACCGAACTGTAACTGGATCTAAAACGGAAGGCTTAATGAAAATACTGAATGAGTTCATCCACTTATAGGTCGAACGTTAAATTGACAATATCTTATAAAATGTTAAATCGGTGTCAGTATTTAGGGGCTCTGACATTGGTCTGAAATTTAAGTTCGTTCTATGAGGCAACATCCTTACATCAAGAAAAATATATGCTTAAGGATTAACTCATGAAAAAACAAAATATCTCGGCAGTCGCCCTTCTAGCACTGATTATTACGGGTTGTGGTGGAGAGAGTTCATCAGGAGGTGACAGCACAACGTCTAATAACGCTAATGTTCCAAGTAATCCAAGTAATACCGGCTCATCATCTACCTCTCAGCAGCCTGACATTAAAGCTCTTAGCAACAATATGATTTTTGCGATCGAAGGTTTTATCGAAGAAACGGATCCAATCAGAAATTTCTCATCTATTACCGTCAAAAATGAGCTGCCTGCGTTCAAGAGTGGAGATACTCAGGAGGTTGATGTGACTATCGCTGTACCAACAATCGTTATCGATAATGGCAGCAACTTTGTTAACGATTGGCACTGTTACGAAACCACAGGATTAAGCGCGCAAAGGAAGGATCATCAGTTACTTGTGGACGGTACAATTTCTGAATATCGATACGATATGCAAAGTAACTCTTGTTCTAGTGAGCTCTTGGGATCGTATGTGTTTAACGATGCGGTGTTCGACAGTTCGTTGGAATTTAAAACCGTTGGCAGCGTAGTTTCCAAAGATGGGAGCGGGACAGAGTCTAATTTACCTACTTACGATTTTATCGCTCAAGCTTATGGAGAGCAGTCAAAAGAGCGGTTTGGTGATTCGTGGGAATTATTACAGCGCGACAAAATTAACGCAGCAGCTAAGGAGGTTGGGGCCTCGATCTTTGAGTTGAACACTTCATCTGGAAAGATCGATTTGGATCTAGGTCAGCTTAATAGCGACACTCTCATCGATTTCGCTTCACTAGATACAAATCAATTATTGAATGGTCCGATTTGGGGGATGCCCGGTCAAGGCGTTGCCGATGAAAAATGGTGCCGAATTGTGAATATTCCAGAAGATCTAAGTCAGAACAGTATCAAGTACCAATCTGTTATCTCGACAAATTGTGCGAGGTCGACACAACGTTATTGTGATGCCTTTGGTTCATCGTTTTCGAGTGGTAACTACCCACCAGCAGCTCCTATCGCTTGGGACAATAATACGGCGAGTAATGCCCAGTTGAACTCAGATGAGCAGTACCGAAGAGATGCTCAAGGTCACTTTGTTGTGAACAGTTCTGGTCAGAATGCGTTTGTCCTTTCATCCAATTCGGTTGTGATTCCTATTTTCGGTTACACCAGCCCGCGAAGTGATGGGCAAGTTAACAATGCCGGTCTTAATAGTTGGGTTGGTCACGAAGGTCACTGCCAAAACGTGATGAATAGCCGACACACAAAGATGGGGATTGGATACAAAGCCAGTAAGTCAGATGCATCGAAGATGTCTTATTGGACGCAAGATTTCAATTAACACACTCATTGCTTAAATATGGGGCATCTATTTAGCGTCTCTATTCTTTCTTTAGTTGGTAGTGACAGGCTACTTATCAAATTAGAGAGAGACAGAATGACTAAATCAGACAAAGTTTACGGGTTCAACACACCACAACGTCTATTCGTAGGTTACACGTTAGCCGTGCTGGTGGACTTGGTCGTACTTAACTTCTTCGATGAGTACTGGGACTTCGTCAACATTGAGTCTTTCACTATCTCTTTGATTGCGGCGTTGTTGTTGAAGCTCTCTATTGGTTTAGAGCACAAGATTGCGAGCACTTCAAAAGCAAGCCGGGCACCGCGCCTAAGGTTTACCGAGCAATCACCACTTATATCATCTTGGTGGGCTCAAAATTCGTGATGCTAGAAGCGATTAACCTTCTGTTCGGAGATAAGGTGAGTTTTACAGGCCCTTGGGGCGGTGTTGTCGCGTTCTTCGCGGTGGTATTTACGATTCTGGTTGCTGAAGTGATTGTATCGAAGATCTACTTTGCTCTGGATGACAAACAAGATTCAAATGTGAAAGCGCTTAAAGAGACCAACGCGTAACACAACATAAAATACCTATGTGAATAACAGACGAGCCAGCTGAATAAGCTGGCTCGTTTTCGTTTGAGTTGCGATAACCAATTCGATACGCTAATTGGCTTTATTTTTCGTAAACCACATCCCCGCGTAACACCGTCATCAACACCTGAGTCTTAGCGATTTGTCTTACTGACACTGTGGTGATGTCGCGTTCGAGAATGGCGAAGTCAGCGGATTTCCCCACCTCAATAGAACCTGTTACGTCTTCAATTCCAAGACTTTTGGCGGCATTGAGTGTGTAAGCATCAATCGCGGTATAAATATCAGTTAGGCCGGTTTTGCCCATGATTAAGCTGTTCGCGATGCCGACTAAAGGGTTGATGTCGTGTACGTTCCAATCACTGCTTAAGGTGATATTCGCGTCGGTCTTGAGTATTGCGTCTAAGTTCATCATAGCTTTAGCTCGGCGAGCACCAAGGAAAGCTTCGGCCCATTGGTGTTGATGCCTTGCAACGTAATCAGAGCCGACTTGGAAATCTGCGGTTACGTCTAATTGGCGAAAGCGTGGCACATCTTCATCATTGATTAATTCGACATGGGTTAGGGTGTAGGGTTTGGTTGAGCCTTGTTTGCGAATACTTTCTATTGCATCAAGAGATTCACGAACCGCGCCATCACCAATGGCATGAATGTGGGCGCTAAACCCTATTTTTTCGAGCGCAGTTAGCCACTCTTTCATTTGTTCTGGCGGAATATAGTTCAAGCCATTAGGAGACAGGGGTAGATAGGTATCTAAGTAGGGTGCGAGCGTTTTGGCGGTGCCATTGATAAAGATGCCGTCGCTGTACATTTTCACCTGATCGACAAGTAACAGACGGCTTTTATCGTCGGAATACATCTTCTCAAAGACTTCTAATTGAGAAGGTATCGCCATCGATGGATACACCCAAGGGCGCAGCGACACACGCGCCGTTAAGTCTTGATTTTGCTCGGCCTCTAACCAAACGTCATACCAACCTCGTTTCCAATACATGCGACCGTCACCAATGGTGGTGATGCCGTGGGCTGCTGCTTCCTCAAGCCCGAACATTAACCCTTGGTAGCTTTGCTCAAACAGTTCGCTTTGGCTGTTCCACGCCATCTCCATCACTTGATCGCCAGCATTGTCTAGCAAGATGCCATTGAGCTTGCTGCTATCAGGATCTTTTAAATAAGCGCCACCTTGTGGATCCGGAGATTGTTGGCTGATTCGGGCGATTTTTAGTGCTTTGGAGTTGACCCACATTGAGTGTGATGTCTGCTCCATGATCACCACAGGGCGATCCGGGAAGATACTGTCGATGATCTCTAGTGGCGTGTAGTCAGAGTCGCTATCGAGCGTCGCTTCTAAAGAAAAACCATAACCCATTAGCCAACCTCTGCCATCGGTATCAGCATTGATCTTACACGCTTCTAAGTAGGGAATTTGCTCTTCTAACGTTGCTTCAGAGTCGAGTTCACAATTGCCACCCAGCTCTGAGGCGGCTTCAAACACATGGTTATGGTTGTCAATGAACCCCGGCAAGACAAAGGCATTGTCTAGATCAATGACATCAGTGCTTTGCCCTTGAAAAGTTTGCGCCTGTGATTGGTTACCGATAAAGATGATCTTGCCTTTGTGGGTAACGATCGAGTCTGACTCGCGATGCCCATATATCTGCATTGGTAAAAATTTGGTCAGCACTTTGGCTTTTAACAGTTGTTTGCGCTTGAACTGCTGTTTGTGTTTGAACAATAGTGTTGGCTTGTGCAAGCACCGGCGCTACGGCCGATAAGCTTGTGAGTAATGCTATCCATGCAGTACGTGGCAGAGTGAGCTTGTTATTCATTATTATGTCTTCCATGTTCCACGGTTTAGTAAGTATAGAAAGCGAGTAGCGAGAATCATATCGTGAATTTTTAATAATAAAGTGTCCTTGGTTGCTCTCTTGTTTGAATGTAATTCCAGTGCCTTTTGAGGTGGTTGTGGGAATACAGCTCGTCAATAAAGGATTGCGAATCCATTCGCAGACTAAACAATTCACATAAGGTTCTGAATAAATTACAGTTAAGTGAGCTATAAAAATGGATTTAACGTATTACCAAGGATGTAAGTTTATGTTTTCAAGAGACTTACTCGCATTACTAATAAAAACAAGTCGAGGTTAGGATGAAAAAAATATTATTGCTGCTTAGCGTGATCTTATTGGGTGGTTGTGTTGGCATGCCCGAAACGGTAAAGCCTGTTCAACAGTTTGAGTTGGAACGATACCTAGGGAAATGGTACGAAGTGGCTCGTTTGGATCACTCGTTTGAGCGTGGCTTAGACAACATCAGCGCTGAATACAGCCTTCGTGATGATGGCGGCGTGAAGGTGATTAACCGTGGTTATTCGGCGGAAGAAGGTGAGTGGAACGAAGCGGAAGGAAAAGCGTACTTCGTTGAGGGCTCTGAACAAGGCTATTTGAAAGTGTCTTTCTTTGGCCCTTTCTACGGCGCTTATGTCGTGTTTGAATTAGACAAAGAGGGCTACCAATACGCGTTTGTTTCTGGGCCCGACACTGATTACTTATGGCTACTCGCAAGAACGCCTGAAGTCGCACCAGAAGTGATGGAGAAGTTTAAAGCCATGTCGAAAGAGCGTGGCTTCAATACCGATGAGCTGATCGTTGTGGAACATACCCAATAAACCGATCGCTGTTATTGCTGAGAGTGACTGATGATTGATAAGGCACAGAGGATGAATTTCTCTGTGCCTTTTTTATTCAAAGATAGAGCTACAATTAACGAGGCTGGTTGCCGTTTAAGAACAGCGCGACACATTCGCGAGTGTAGTGAAGCCTTTCTTCTTCGGATTCTCCGCTATCGTGACCGAAGAATGACCAATACGCCGATTTGCCGTGAAACATCAGCAACAGTTGGCGTGCTGCAATGACTGGTGAGCTTGATGTCGACAGTGTGAGATCACCAGAGTCTATTTTCGACTGCAAATAATCAGCAAGTAACTTGGTGGTTTTCTGAGGCCCAGTTTCTAAATAGATAGAGGCGATCTCTGGGTGCGTGTTGGATTGGCTCACAGCATTTTGAAAGGTCTGTCTGGACTGCTCATCAAGTAACAAATCTTGAAACTTCACACCAAACTTCACCAATTCGTCTTCCAAAGTGGCATTCATATCAAAAGCAGAAGGGCTGAGTTCGCGCTCGGCACACTTAGTTTGCATGCAGGTTTCGAAAAGCTCGTCTTTGTTTTTAAAGTGAGAGTAGACCGTTTGCTTGGAAACGTTCGCTGCTTTGGCAATTTGATCCATATTGATCTTGAAGCCATGTTCAGAGAAAAGTTGGCTGGCTGCGGTTAAGATCTGCGATCTCTTCTGTTCACTCTTGATGATTTTTGTCACGTGCTTGCTTCTCGTTACTTGGTGTTGGGTCGTTACCTAGCTTGTCTCTTTGCTTAGTGCCTATTGATACTCCGCTATAGGTGTCTCATTTGGCGCTAAGCATTATGCTTTTTGTGATGGTTTTATCAAACACTAATCATGAAACTTATTTTTAACATAATCAAACTAGACAGTCTAGTTTGGTTTGGTTAGTCTAAAAAAAGAACATAATTGAGTACCGCATAGGAACAGGAAGTATGTATAAATTGATGAAGGGAAGCGCAGTAGCAGTGGCGTTGTCGACTCTTCTTGTCGGGTGTGGTGAAGATACACAAGCCGAGACAGCATCCGATGCAGATAATGCTGCAGTGGAATCGAATAGTGCAGCGTCGACAGTCTTAACAGTAGAAACTGTCGCTTTGGAACGCTCTCCATCGTATGCGGTACAGCGTGAATATGTCGGTGTGGTAAAGGCCGGGCAGCAGGCGAATTTGGGTTTTGAATTGGCGGGTAAGGTCAATGAGATTCTGGTGGATGTCGGTGACACAGTCACAACGGGTCAGCCATTGATCCGATTGGATACCCAACTTTTGGAAACCGAGTCTAGCCAACTGAAAGCGCAGGCTGAAGAAGTCAAAGCTCAATTGAGTCTTGTGGCCGCGAACTTAAATCGTCAGCGCTCATTGAAAGCAAAAGGCTTCAGTGCTGAGGCGGAAATTGATTCGTTAACCAGTGAACAGCGCGTATTGCAGGCGAACTTGTTGCGCATCGATGCATCGGTAAAAGGCAATGAACTGAAATTGGTGAAGTCGACAGTGCTTGCGCCTTATTCTGGAACCATCGCGACGCGCTTTGTTTCGCTCGGAGATGTGGTGAATGTGGGTAATCCAACTCTTACACTGCTCGCTTCTGAGGGCAAAGAGGCCTTCATCGGTATTCCTGCTCACCAAATGCAAAAAGTCACCTCACTTTCTTCGCCTAACATCCGAGTTGGGAGAACAGATTATGCCGTGGAGCTATTGAATCCCGGCGCAATGGTCGACACCCAATCTCGCAGTGTCGGTTTGCGTTACCTATTCCCTGAACAATCATCGGTATTGGAAGGGCAACTTGCCTACCTTAAATTTGATGAGCAGATTGATGACTCAGGTTACTGGGTGCCATTAACGGGTTTGATTGATGGATTGCGCGGTGTGTGGAACATCTTTGTGATTGGTGAAGACAACAAAGTTGAGCGCCGAAGTGTTCAGGTGTTGTTTGCTAACAATCAACAAGCGTACGTAAGTGGGGCGATTGAAGACGGTGAACAGGTCATCGCCAGTGGTTTACATCGCTTAGTTCCGGGCCAAATCGTGAAACCAGTCAGTGCGGCTGAGTAGGTAATAGTATGAAAATAATAGAGACTATTTCCAACACTCGACTGCTTATCTTGATGACCGCGCTGCTGATGGTGAGTGGTATTTCGGCGTTCATGACGTTGCCACGTGCAGAAGACCCAGTAATCATCAACCGTTACGCGAACATTACTACCAGTTTCCCCGGAGCCAGTGCCGAGCGTGTTGAAACCTTGGTTACTGAGGTAATCGAGAACAAGCTGCGTGAGCTGAGTGAAGTTAAATTGGTGAGTTCAACCTCTAGGCCGAGCGTATCGATTGTCACGCTAGAATTGAATGACACCATCACCGAGCCAGAACCCGTCTGGTTCCAAGCTCGCGACAAGTTATCTGATATCGAATCCATTTTGCCTGCGGGTGCTCAATCGCCTGATCTCGATAGCGACCATACCTATGCTTTCACGACCATCGCATCTCTAACTTGGTCTGGTGCAGGCGAGCCTGATAGGTTAACGCTGGGCCGTTATGCCAAAGAGCTCGCCAAGCGACTAAGAACTTTGTCGGGTACTGAATTCGTTGATGAATATGGTATGCCACAAGAAGAGATTCAAATCAGTTTACGTACCGCAGATGCAGCCGCGTTGGGGCGCTCAAGTGCTAATATCGCTGAATCGCTCGAAGGGGCAGACGCCAAGAACTCGGCCGGCGAGTTAGTGAGTGCTTATTCTCGCTTTGGCTTAGAGATTAAGTCTGAGCTTGATTCCATTGAACGCATTAAGCAAGTGCCAATAGCCACTGATAGCAAAGGTCACATCATCCGTATGGAAGACATTGCTTCTGTGAAACGTGGTGAGAAAACCCCACAAGACCAGATTGCTATTATTGATGGTGAGCCGGGTGTGATTGTCGCGGCAAGAATGCACCCTGATCTGCGAGTCGATAACTGGACGTCGCGAGCTAATGCTCTGATTGGTAAATTTGAGCAAGAGTTACCAAGTAACGTTAAGGTGACCGTGCTCTTTAATCAGCAAGGTTATACCGAGACTCGCTTAGACGATTTAGGCAAAAGCTTGATGATCGGTTTCGGTCTGATTTTGATTGTGCTGTTTGTCACTTTAGGCGTGCGTGCCGCGATCTTAGTCGCCATTTCTCTGCCGTTAACCTCATTATTGACCTTGTCGATCATGAAAATGACCGGTGTACCGATTAACCAAATGTCGGTGACAGGCCTAATTGTGGCGCTCGGGATCATGGTTGATAACGCGGTGGTGATGGTCGATACCATTCAAGCTTATCGCTTGAAAGGGCAACAGCGCGCTGAAGCGACCATGAATGCATTGAAGCATTTATGGGTGCCGTTATTAGGCTCAACCTTAACTACCGTGTTGGCGTTTGCTCCGATTATCTTGATGCCGGGTGCATCGGGTGAATTTGTCGGTGGTATTGCGATTACCGTTTCTTTCTCATTGATCGGCTCTTACATCATCTCGCACACCTTAATCGCAGGCTTAGCGACCAAGTTATTACCGAAACAACTCAGCGACGTTGATAAGAAAGGGCGGCACCATTGGTACATGACGGGTTTGAGAATTCCTGCTTTGACGCGTTGGTTTTCGTCTTCTGTTCGCTTTGGCGTCACGCATCCAATCATCACGATTGCTTTGGTGTTATTGGTACCGTTTACCGGTTACTGGAGTATGTCTCAGTTGACTGAGCAATTCTTCCCGCCATCAGACCGAGACATGTTTGAGATTCAGGTGTATATGCCACCTCAAGCGAGCATTTACGCCACTAAAAATACTTCTGAAAAAATCGACGATATCATTCATCGTTACCCTGAAGTGAAGCGTATCGATTGGCTCGTGGGTGCAAACTTCCCATCCTTCTATTACAACCTGCAAGCAAGGCAAAATAATGCGCCGTACTTCTCGCAAGCCATGGTGAAAACAGAGAACTTTGACCAAGCCAATGCGCTAATTCCACAGTTGCAAAAGGTGTTGGATAACGAGGTGCCGGAAGCACAAATCTTGGTACGAAAGCTTAATCAAGGGCCTCCATTTACTGCGCCTGTTGAGCTGCGTGTTTATGGTGAAAACCTCGATACGTTGAAAGCGATTGGTGAGGATGTGCGATTGATTTTGGCGGGTGTTCCTCATGTGACGCACACAAGGGAAACGCTGCAACCAGGTACTCCGAAGGTGTGGTTGAAGGTTGATGAAGACACCGCAAAGCTGAATGGTATTTCATTGAACCAGTTCGCAGGTATGCTGCAAACTACGTTGACAGGTCGTGAAAGTGGCTCTGTGATTGAAGGCAGTGAGTCGGTACCAATCCGTGTTCGTGTGGCAGATGAGGCGCGTGAAAACTTGGCTCACTTAAGCAATATTCGTCTGCCAATCAGTTCTGATGTCTACTCAACAGGGATCAATGTTTCGACGCTGGCAGAACTGGAATTGACGACCAGTCGCGGTGCGATTACTCGTCGTAACGGGCAGCGTGTGAATACCATCGAGGGTTACATTGAAGCGGGTGTCTTACCTCAAACCGTACTTAATGAATTCCAAAAACGCTTAGCAAGCTATGAGATGCCATCGGGTTACACCATTGGTTTTGGTGGCGAATCAGCGGAGCGAGACAATTCAGTCAACAGCCTCATCTCGAATGTCGCAGTCGTGGTGGTATTGATGGTGCTGGTGGTGGTGATGTCATTCAACTCGTTCCGAATGAGCAGCATCATCTTCATGGTAGCAGGGTTGGCTGGTGGACTAGGGCTGTTGTCGGTATGGATCTTCGGTTATCCGTTCGGCTTTACGGTGATTATCGCGATGCTTGGGATTGCGGGCTTAGCGATTAACGCGGCCATTGTGATTTTGACCGAATTGAAACTCGATAAAGAGGCTTCCTCCGGGAATGTAGATGCAGTCGTTGAAGCTGTGATGTCGTGTACTCGCCATATCAGCTCAACCACGATAACGACTGTTGGCGGCTTTATGCCACTGATCATTGCTGGTGGTGGCTTCTGGCCTCCATTTGCGGTCGCGATTGTGGGCGGTACCGTATTAACCACCCTTATCTCGTTCTACTTTGTACCTGTGGTTTATCATTTGATGACTCGAAATCAGCGAAAATCCATGACTACTCAAGCGGCATAACTGTTTTTCAATTTAACGTCTCTTCAATTTGGCTACTCTTTAATTGCCCATAATCGAGCCGTATCTGGCTCGATTATGGTGTGGTTATTCTCGATAAATTCATCCCAATTCCTACCTTTTTGTTGTGCTTTTCACCGCTATTACGCCCTCAATTAGTCAAATTATCCTTTCTGTTAGTCATTATATTCTTTCAATTCGTCACATTAGTGCATAGATGAATGCTTGATTATCTTGTTGGTGAATGAGTGGGTGTTTTGAATAATCTAACCAGTGAATACCTTGTAAATGGTATGTGAATTCACAATTTTGACGGGCGTCACACTTCTATTTATTCGCTCTTTCTAATGTACCTTGAACTTGCCCCGAGCTTTGGTGGTGAGCGAGTGTTTATCTACTTTTTCTAAATCCCTTGTTAGTACTGGCTCCATCTATGTAGCACGCTATTGATGTGTGTCTTAATCGCTTACTGCTTCTTAGTTTTCGTCTTCATAAATGGAAGGTTAGTTTCCAAGTTTGTTTGGTGAGCTTTCAATTTCAACTCTTCATAATGCGCCGAATGTAACAATGTATTTCAAAGTGTAACAATTAAGTCATGTTTTCTGTGTGGTTTTAACCCAGCAGTAACGAACCTTATTGCATTGCTTTTTGAGATGCGGCGTTTCACATGCTCAACACATAAATATTCTAATGATCATGACAACCAGTACTCAGACGTTCGTTCTGAGGCTGGATAACCATCGAGAAAGTTAATGGAAGCTTCAAGATATAAACGCATTTTATCGAGGACAAATTTGTCGAAGATTGGTTTGCTGGGAACCGTTCTGATGCTCGAAGGATGTAACTCCGCATTGCTCGACCCAAAAGGTAGCGTTGGCGTTCAGGAAAAAGAGCTGATTATCACGGCTCTGTTGCTGATGTTGATTGTCGTCATCCCAGTGATTCTGATGACCATCTACTTTGCTTACCGATACCGCGAGAGCAATACCACGGAAGAGTATGCACCTGACTGGGCACACTCAACCAAGATTGAAGTGGTGGTATGGACGATTCCAATCATCATCATCGCGATTCTAGCCACCATCACTTGGCGAACAACACACGAATTAGAGCCATCAAAGCCTCTGGAAAGTGATGTGCAACCTATGGTGATCGAAGTGGTCTCTCTGGACTGGAAGTGGCTGTTCATCTATCCGGAGCAAAACATTGCGACGGTTAACTATGTTGCGTTCCCGAAAGATGTACCGGTGACGTTTAAGCTAACTTCAGACAACATCATGAACGCGTTCTTTATCCCGCGTCTTGGTTCGCAGATCTACGCGATGCCGGGAATGGTGACCAAGTTGAATTTAATTGCAAACCACGAAGGTGACTTCAAAGGCTTTGCATCGAACTACAGTGGGAAAGGGTTCTCTCAGATGAAATTCACCGCATCGGCCATGCCTGATCAAGTGGCGTTTTTAAACTGGGTGGAGAAAGTGAAAGCAAGCCCTGATCGCATCGAAGATTGGGAGCAGTTCCGTTCATTGGCCGCGCCAAGTGTCGCTGAGCCTGTGACGCTGTTTTCAAGTATCCCACCATTTTTATTCACTGATGTCGTGACCCAGCACCCTGGTTCAATGAACTGTTTGCCGGAAACCCAAGGATAATCGTCATGTTTGGAAGATTAACTCTAGACTCAATTCCCTACCACGAGCCCATTATTTTGGTCACGTTAACCATGATCGCTTTAGTGGGCAGTTTAGTGGTGTACGCGGTAACCAAAGCCGGTAAGTGGCAATACCTTTGGAATGAATGGTTTACGTCGGTAGACCACAAAAAATTGGGCTTCATGTACATTGCTGTTGCGATGGTGATGTTAGTTCGTGGCTTTGCTGATGCGGTCATGATGCGTAGCCAGCAATTGCTTTCTGCAGCCGGTGAAACGGGCTATTTGCCGCCACATCACTACGACCAGATCTTCACGGCTCACGGCGTGATCATGATTTTCTTCGTAGCGATGCCTTTGGTTATCGGTTTGATGAACATCATCGTGCCGTTGCAAATCGGTGCTCGTGATGTTGCATTCCCTTATCTGAATAACTTGAGCTTCTGGCTATTTGTGGTGGGTATTATCCTAACCAACATGTCGCTTGGCTTAGGTGAGTTTGGCCGTACGGGTTGGTTGGCGTATCCGCCGCTGTCTGGTATTGAGGCGAGCCCGGGAGTCGGGGTCGATTATTGGATATGGGCGCTGCAAATATCCGGAGTGGGTACTACGCTAACGGGTGTGAACTTCTTTGCGACCATTTTGCGCATGCGTACTCCCTCTATGCCAATGATGAAGATACCAGTATTCACTTGGGCATCTCTGTGTGCCAACATCCTGATCATCATCTCTTTCCCAATCCTAACGGTAACCATCGCGCTTCTGACGTTGGATAGATACATCGGCACGCACTTCTTCACCAACGACCTTGGTGGCAACGTGATGATGTATGTGAACTTGATTTGGGCATGGGGACACCCTGAGGTGTACATCCTAATCTTGCCTATCTTCGGTGTGTTCTCTGAAGTGACTGCAACCTTCTCTCGCAAAAAACTGTTTGGTTATACCTCACTGGTATGGGCGACGGTGGCTATCACTATTTTAGCGTTTGTGGTTTGGCTGCATCACTTCTTTACCATGGGTTCAGGCGCCAATGTGAATGCCTTCTTTGGCATCGCAACCATGATTATCTCTATCCCGACCGGGGTTAAGATCTTCAACTGGCTGTTCACCATGTACAAAGGTCGTATCCGTTTCACAACACCTATGTTGTGGACAGTTGGCTTCCTTATCACCTTCACCGTTGGTGGTATGACGGGCGTGTTAATGGCAGTACCGGGTGCAGACTTCATTCTGCATAACTCAGTATTCCTGATTGCGCATTTCCACAACGTAATCATCGGTGGCGTAGTGTTCGGTTGTTTCGCTGCGATTGGTTACTGGTTCCCGAAAGCGACCGGTTTCACTCTGAACGAGCTTTGGGGCAAACGCGCGTTCTACTGCTGGATCATCGGCTTCTTGATGGCGTTCTTGCCGCTTTACGCTCTAGGTTTTATGGGCATGACGCGTCGTTTGAGCCAAGACATTAACCCTGAGTTCTTCCCACTATTGGCGGTTGCGGCTGCAGGTACGGGCGTGATTGCGATGGGTGTGGTGTGTCAGTTCGTTCAGATTTACGTGAGTGTTCGTGACCGCGACCAAAACCGAGATCTAACGGGTGACCCTTGGGGCGGACGTACATTCGAATGGGCGACATCGTCACCACCACCGTTCTATAACTTTGCAAAATTGCCTAAGGGCGATGAGATCGATTCGTTCTGGTATCAAAAGCAAAGTGGTGAGTTTGATCCAACTCAGGAAGAAGAATACGAACGTATTCACATGCCGAAGAACACACCGACAGGCATTTATGTGTCTGCATGGGCGTTGGCATTTGGCTTCGCAATGATCTGGTACATCTGGTGGCTAGCGGCTGCAAGCTTAGTAGGCATCGTGGTGACGTGTATTCAACACAGCTACAACGACGATGTGGACTACTACGTGGAAGTTGAAGAGATCAAAGCGATTGAAGCGGCTCGACGTGCACAGCTTGCAGAAGCGAAGAAACAGTCAGTGAAAGGCGACCATTCTGGTCGTGGTAACAGCGCTGACACTGATAACAACGACAAAAAAGATGACTTGGAGACGACGTATGCAAGCTAATACTCCGTCACACACTTATGATCTTGCACACTCGCATGATCATCACCACGAAGCTGCGGGGAATAAGTTGTTTGGCTTCTGGGTTTACTTGATGAGTGACTGTGTCCTGTTTGCCACGCTTTTCGCGACGTATGCCGTGCTTGAGAGTGGATCAATTGCAGGGCCGACAGGTAAAGACATCTTTGAACTGCCGTTCGTGTTTGTCGAAACCATGATGCTGCTGTTCAGTAGCATCACCTTTGGTTTTGGCATGATTGCAATGAAGCGCAAAGACGTGACCGGACTGAAGCGATGGATCAAAGTGACTTTCGTATTGGGCTTAGCCTTTATCTGTATGGAAGTGTATGAGTTCCACCACTTGATTGCAGAAGGTTATGGTCCTCAAGAAAGTGCGTTCCTTTCAGCGTTCTTTACCTTGGTTGGTACACACGGTTTGCACGTAACGTTCGGTCTTATCTGGATGGCGGTGGCGTATCACCAACTTTCAACCAAAGGCTTGAACAACAACATGTCGATGCGTTTCCAGTGCTTAAGTTTGTTCTGGCATTTCCTTGATATCGTTTGGATTTGTGTATTTACCATCGTGTACTTAATGGGGGTGATGTAATGGAACAGCATCTAGACAGCGGTGCAACGGATTACGTGAAAGGCTTTATTGCTTCACTAATTCTCACCATTATTCCGTTCTACATTGTGTGGGCACATGCGCTACCAAGTACGGAAACTTACGTGATCTTGTTCGGCTGTGCGCTGGTGCAAATCTTTGTCCACTTTAAGTACTTCTTGCACATGGAAGCGAAATCTCCCGATGGGCGTTGGAACTTGGTGTCATTGATGTTTACCGCCATTGTTGTATTGATTCTTATCGCTGGCTCGGTATGGATCATCTACAACATGAACGTCAACATGAAGTTGTAGGCTAGGTATGCTGAAAAGATATCTGTCTATCACCAAACCGGGCATCATTTTCGGCAACCTGATTTCTGTTGCGGCGGGGTTCTTCCTCGCCGCAAAAACAGAACCAGCCAATGCGATGTTGTTACTGACAACATTAGCGGGTGTGGGGCTTGTGATTGCATCAGGTTGTGTGGTGAATAACATCTTTGATCGAGACATCGACCAAAAGATGAAGCGCACACAAAATCGAGAATTGGTTCAGGGCAACATCAATACGGACGTCGCGTTCGTTTATGCCTTGGTTTTACTGCTCTCAGGCACAGCGCTTCTGTTTCAGTTCGCTAATCCGATCTCTGCGGTCATGGTGTTGCTTGGCTATGTGTTTTACGTCTTTTTCTACACCATGTGGTACAAGCGTACATCGGTGTACGGCACTTTAGTCGGCAGTATTTCGGGCGCAGTTCCGCCATTGGTGGGTTACTTGGCGGTGACTAATTACATCAGCCTTGAAGCGGTATTGTTGTTTGTGATGTTCTGTTTATGGCAAATGCCACACTCGTACGCGATCGCGATGTTCCGGATACAAGATTATCGAGATGCAGGCATTCCCGTGTTACCGGTGAAAGAAGGCGTCGACAAAGCACATAAACACATGAAAGCCTATGTGGTGGCGTTTGGCGCAGTCTCATTGGCTCTGTTCCTACTCGGAGACGCAGGTTATGAATACCTAGCTGTGTCGGCGGCAGTCTGTTTTATGTGGACTAAAGTGACGTTTCGTAAGGTTGATTGCCTCAACTACCTCCAGTGGTCAAAGACCGTCTTCAAGGTCTCTCTGCTGGTGGTAATGAGCATCAGTGGTGTGCTGGGGCTGGAGTTGATTCCGTTGCACTTTCTGTAAGCCCATATAAATAATAAAGGTAACGTGGGATACCCCGCGTTACCTATTATTAATAGACAGCTACTATCGTTATTTATAATCTAAAAATTAGCTATTGAAGTTAGCCCGGTTAATTTACATCTGTCATCACAATGTTTAACAATTTCTGTTGAGGATGTTGTAATCAGATGAGCTTCTTAAATTACAATTTAACTTACGGCTACCGTTTGCTACGTTGAGTATCACTTTGTTATAGATACCGTTAACATTATTAATGTCTGCATATCCGAAACTATCAAAGGTTGAATCATAGGAGTGATCACGATTATCACCTAATACCATTATTTTACCTTCTGGAACGTGCCAAGTAAGATTACTTTTTAATAATTTTGATTTTTCTTTCGAATACCTTACATTATAATCGTGAAGACCAACTTTCTCGTTTATATATATGTAACCATCTTCTTTATTCGTTATTCCATGAGATGCCATTATACCATTGATATAAAGTTTTCCCATATCTAACATAACAGTATCACCTGGTATACCAATCACTCTTTTTCTGAATGAGATGTTTTCAGAACGGTGTTTTGGAGGGTGCAGGAACCGAATGACATCACCGTGTTCAGGATTGTATCTACCCAAACGAACACCATTGACCATAGTCCAGTACTTACCTTCAAAAGTAGGCGCCATACTTGCTCCAGTGTTGGCGTTGATTGAGTTAGAGAAGTAGTAACATAGTATGAAAATCCAGAATGTTAGCGAAGTTGATGCCGAGATTACCCATTTAATGATCTTCATGTTGAACCCTACGGCTGCAATACTTCTCGGCCAATAATGTTACGCTATAGTTTGCAAAAACAAATGAGCCATAAGTCAGCACCAATACAGCAATTATTTCAAGAACATCGTTGAATCCACCATTAAACAAGTTCTTACATAAGAAGTAGTAAAGGAAGACACTAAGACTAATGAAAGTAATTGTTGTCACCAATAGTGACCATTCTAATTTTGATAAGTTTTTGTTCATTACAATTAAACCATAAATAGAAATATGATGGGTAAAACAAGTAATCGGCTCATTAATTTAAATGGTCGATACCAATAAAATGGAAGACGATGTGTAATGCTAGTCGATTTATAGTTGAGACGATAAAGTTCATCAACAAAAATCTGTAATAATTTTTTAACCACGGATAAGCCTAATTTATTATTTTAGTGTGTTGATTGTGGCAGTAAAACCTGACGTTTTTTGTCCAAAATTGGAATTTAGTTAAAATATTTTTTAAAAATTAATATTATTTGATATATTTATAATTCCTGATAAATATATCATGGTATGAATGTGTATTATATTTTAACTTGGAGGAGCCAAGGTTGAAATTAATATATGATGACTACATAGACAGAACCTTAAGCACTAAGCTCAGCGTAAATTCCGTCTAACGTAATGTTTTCTTTAGACTT
>NZ_JBFRPJ010000021.1:15028-77305 GCF_041471945.1 Vibrio sp. 10N.261.51.A4 | reverse complement strand
TTAAACGATCGGCATTAGGTCTTGGTGACCAGCCTTTTTTTATGTCCCTGATTCCAATATTCCAATGCTTCTCACTCTAGCCGCACTGATTGATAGGTTTCATCTATCAAATTAATCTCTACTTCCCATTATACTTAATGATAATAATTCTCAATAATAGGCCTATCAAAACAACACAACGACTGAGTAATTATCATGAAAAAGACACTAACCTTTGCTGCATTACATTTTACTATCGCATTTAGTGTCGCTTATGTACTAACAGGCGACATCTTAATTGGTAGCTTAATCGCTATGATTGAGCCCTCTGTGAATACTGTTGCCTTCTATTTTCATGAAAAGGCGTGGGCTCAAGTTCCAGCGCTTAAAGCTCGTCAGTGGATGACCAAATTAAAAACAGCAAGCTTTGCTACCATCCACTTTAGTGTTGCCTTTACTGTTGTCTACTTGTTGACTGGAGATGCTTTTATCGGCGGTGTGATGGCTTTGCTAGAGCCAACTTTAAATACCGTTGCTTACTACTTCCACGAGAAAGTCTGGTTACGTAAATCAGGCGACCAAATGGCACAACAACAATTCTGTTTGCACCAACATGCTTAGTCACCATATATTGGGTCACATATTAGTGACCCTTTCATAGGCAGATCATGGAACAAATTGCTGAGTTCACCCTTAGACCCATTACACCGCAAGACAACCCAAGCATCGCACAAATCATTCGCCAAGTTTCGGCTGAGCATGGGCTCACAGAAGATAAAGGCTATGGCGTGGCCGATCCAACACTCGACGATATGTACTCTGTCTATAGCCAAGCGAATGCAATGTACTGGGTTATCGAACACAACGGAAAGATCGTCGGAGGCGGTGGCTTTGCCCCTCTAGCAGGTAAACCCAATGTGTGTGAGCTACAAAAGATGTACTTCTTACCGCAAACTCGAGGGCATGGCCTAGCCAAGCGAATTGTCGCTTTGAGCTTAAAGCAAGCCAAGCAACTTGGGTATCAACACATGTATTTAGAAACGACGAAGTGCTTGGGTGCTGCGGTCAAACTCTATGAGAAGCTTGGGTTTGAGCATCTTGAGTCAGCTTGGGGAGAAACAGGCCACGACGCTTGTGAGGTTGTCATGGCTAAGTCGTTATAAGCAGAATGCGCCGCTATAGCGAAAGAAGATAACGCTAAAATATACGGAGTTAACGTAGAAAGTTACTGACGCAAGAAGTTGGGTTCAAGGCAACAAAAGAACTCTCTTCTTGCCCATCAAGTACCACTTCTAATGGGTATAGATACTTGGGGTTAGGATTCTCAATATCAACAATGATAGGAGCTTCGACCTGGAACACGACGCCAGTATGTTCAGCGCGTACATCAATCGGCATCACGAGAGTCATACCATTAAACTTGATGGATGCCGATACTAACCCCGCCTTTAGCGTTTGATAGATAACATCCACTTTAAACTCACAGCCACCACCGTGGTGCCAGATCTGCTCTGTGACAACTTGCTCTAGCTTGACGTTTCGAACGAACTGCAGGTATGGCGCTTGCCAAATCCCGATGCGTGAATCAGATTTAGCGATAGCCTGTGAAGATACAGAGTCATCCATGTCTTCTTCAAGCAATAGGCTCTCCTCTTCTTCAAGGAAAAGGATCTCGAAACGGTTTCGGCCGGACTGCATATAAGGACGGATATCTTTACGGTATTCAGCTTGGCTACCATCACAATCAAAAACAGCCACACCATTAAGTCGAACTTCAGCAAAATAATCGACTCCAGCCATCACTAACTCAACAAATGGACACGCTAACATAGCGTCATCCACTTCGATGTCGTGCATCAGGTGCCACTCTTGCTCTGCAATTTGACTTTCACTCAAGCTATCAGGGAGCTTTGAGCTTAACGGAGCCGGAAAGGTGATGTCATCTTGTGGGATAGAGAGATCCGTCAGTGGCGAAATTTGCCAAAGACCATCGAGAAGCAACCGCATATCATTCCTTGAGCTAGATCAATTTTGACCGCATTATAATGAATGAATGCATATAAAGACATTTATTTTTCTGAGGGTAAAAAAATGCCAGCTCGAGGCTGGCATTTTTTAAAATTGGGAAAGAATTACTCTTCGCCTTCATCATCTTCGTCTGGGTAGATAGCATCTTCACCTTCGTAGTAAGTGCCCCAACCGTCGTAGATAATGTCAAACTTCTCTGCAAGGTTTACAAGCTTCTCAACTTGCTCATCAATCGCTTCTGCATTCAGAGTACATTGCATCGTTGCATCACAACAAAGTAGCTTATTGCCATCTTCGTCTTCTGTCTCTTCAGCTTCAAGCACTTCAAAGCCCATTTTGAATGCTTCAACAACCGCTTTCTCAAGCACATCGAAATCTTCAGCAAATAGGTGATGCTCGATATCGTATAGAGCTTCAGGATCGCTACCATCTTCAATTAATGCTGTAATGATGTCGCGAGTCTCTTCCTTTTGAAATTCAATTAATTCCGCTACTGATAGATATTCATCTTCGTGAGACATGTGTCTGCTCCAGAGTGTTGACTATGAAAAGATCAAATTTGATTGTCACGAAATATGGCACGGATCGTCCAGAAAAGCCACCCAGATCAGGCCTAGAAAGGTAAGTTTATCGCGAGATCGCAGCGCCAATATCAATTCAAAAGTGAAATCAAAATCACAGAAACAAATTTTCAACATTTTATTAACTGCGCCGTATTTTAGCATTTCGTTTTTGTGGCCACTTTAGGGCTTATTGAATAAAACTTGCGTGATTAGTCACGTTAGGTGCATACGCTAAACCGCTTTTGGGGTGCATAAATCCTCAGCTTGTTATCAAAAAGTGCATAATAGTGAATAAAAAATCACGATTAATAAGCAAAATTCAATTCTAACAAGCCACGAATTGAGCATAGATCCTCAAAAACGTTGTTCCGTTCGATAGCCAGTTAGTTGGAATTTAATCTGTATAAACTTAAAAATCACAGGTTTTATGACCAATTATTACCCAAATACCTTGTATTAACTCAATCTACAAAACTTGCATATTACGGACAAGCTTGTCATAAATAGACGCTGGATTAATAGTAAGGATGCAAAATGAGTAAGCTATACGTTGGCTCCGAAGTCGGTCAATTGAGACGAGTTCTCCTAAATAGACCTGAAAGAGCACTCACCCACCTCACCCCTTCAAACTGTCATGAGCTTCTATTTGATGATGTACTTGCCGTTGAAGCCGCTGGTGAAGAACATGATGCCTTTGCAGAAACGCTGCGCAGCCAAGACGTAGAAGTACTACTGCTGCATGACCTGCTAGTAGAAACGCTTGCCGTATCTCAGGCTCGTGAGTGGTTGCTGAATACTCAAATCTCAGATTTCCGTTATGGGCCGACTTTCGCCCGTGACTTAAGAAACTACCTTGCTCAAATGGATAATGAGCATCTAGCAACGATCTTACTCGGTGGCTTGGCCTACTCTGAGCTTCCTATCAAATCATCATCGATGCTGCCTAAAATGCATCGACCACTCGATTTCGTTATCGAGCCACTGCCTAACCACCTATTTACGCGAGATACTTCTTGCTGGGTTTACGGTGGTGTATCGCTTAACCCAATGATGAAGCCTGCACGTCAACGTGAAACGAACCACCTGCGTGCTATCTACCGCTGGCACCCAGTGTTCGCAGGCCAAGATTTCATTAAGTACTTTGGTGACGAAGACCTTCACTACGACAACGCTAACATTGAAGGCGGTGACGTACTGGTTATCGGTAAAGGTGCGGTACTGGTTGGTATTTCAGAGCGTACGAAACCACAAGGTGTCGAAAACCTAGCGGCTAGCCTATTTAGATCAGGCCAAGCGAGCGAAGTGATTGCGATCGATCTACCAAAACACCGCTCTTGTATGCACCTTGATACGGTGATGACACACATGGATATCGACACGTTCTCTGTCTATCCAGAGATCGTGCGTAAAGACCTAGACACTTGGCGCTTAACGCCAAAAGAAAATGGCGAAATGCGTGTCGAGAAAGCTGAAAACTACCTGTCAGCGATTGAAGGCGCGCTAGGCCTTGATCAACTGAAGATCATCACAACCGGCGGTGATAACTACGAAGCTGAGCGTGAACAGTGGAATGACGCAAACAACGTACTGACAGTGAAACCAGGTACCGTGATTGGTTATGAACGTAATGTTTACACCAATGAGAAATACGACAAAGCAGGTATCGAAGTTCTGACGATTCCGGGCAATGAGCTAGGTCGTGGCCGAGGTGGCGCTCGCTGTATGAGTTGCCCTATCGAAAGAGACGGTATCTAAGTCAAAGAGCTCAGTTAAACAGACTCAATAGTCTTATCTAGGCCAGTATTCATTTACTGGCCTTTTTTATCAAATTAATAAAATAAATATTCACAAATATAGCATTTTTATGTTTAACTAAGTTCTTCATTGATTCTATATACGCAAGGAGCGAGAGATGGCCTTTAATCTTCGCAATCGTAACTTTCTAAAACTTCTCGACTTTACTCCTAAAGAGATTCAGTTTTTACTCGACCTGTCTGCTGACCTAAAAAAAGCTAAGTATGCAGGCACTGAGCAGAAGAAACTCAACGGCAAAAACATTGCTTTGATCTTCGAGAAAGCATCAACTCGAACACGATGTGCGTTTGAAGTGGCCGCCTTTGATCAAGGTGCTCAAGTCTCTTACCTTGGCCCTTCTGGTTCTCAGATTGGTCAAAAAGAATCAATGAAAGATACGGCGCGTGTATTGGGACGCATGTACGATGGCATTGAATATCGTGGCTTTGGCCAAAGTATCGTTGAAGACTTAGGCGCTTATGCGGGCGTGCCGGTTTGGAATGGTTTAACCGATGAGTTCCACCCTACTCAGATTTTGGCTGATTTCCTCACTATGCTTGAGCATGGTCGCGGAAAACATCTGCACCAAATCAGCTTTGCTTACCTAGGCGATGCACGCAATAACATGGGTAACTCTCTGTTAGTCGGAGCCGCGAAGATGGGCATGGATATTCGCCTTGTCGCGCCTAAAGCATTCTGGCCAGAAGAGCAGCTTGTTGAAGAGTGCCAAGCTATCGCGCAAAGCACAGGTGCCAACATCACGCTGACAGAAGACGTTGCTGAAGGTGTTCAAGGCTGTGATTTCCTTTATACCGATGTTTGGGTTTCAATGGGCGAGGCCCCTGAAGCTTGGGACGAACGTGTAGCGGTAATGAAACCATACCAAGTGAATATGGATGTCATTAAGCTCACTGGCAATCCTCAAGTGAAATTCATGCACTGCCTACCCGCTTTCCATAACAATGAAACCGTGATCGGCCAGCAAGTCGCAGATAAGTATGGAATGAACGGTTTAGAAGTTACTGATGAAGTCTTTGAATCGGATTACTCAATTGTGTTTGATGAAGCTGAGAATCGCATGCATACCATCAAAGCGGTAATGGTTGCGACACTGGGTCAATAGCGAATACTGAAAGTAAACAAAAGCTTGATGTAATCGCTTGCGCTCACAAATTGAAAGCGTATAATTCTCGGCAATTTGTCTGAGAGTAATGAAAATGACGCCAAGCAATGTTGTGATAAAACATAATGATATTGTGAAAACACATAGTAATATTGTGAAAACACCAAATATTGCTCGTAAGCTAAGATGCTTACCAGGCCGTCTATTCTGCTTTTCAGCACTTTTTTAAAGCCTCCCATTATGGGGGGCTTTTTTATGGCCAATACATTATTGTGGGGAAGAAGATCATGGCGAATTCGCTCTATCAAAAGCACATCATCTCAATTCCAGAGCTTTCTCGTGAAGAGCTAGAATTAATTGTTCAAACGGCAGGTCAGCTAAAGGCTGAGCCAAACCCAGAACTCATCAAGAACAAAGTTGTTGCCAGCTGCTTCTTCGAACCTTCTACGCGAACTCGTCTCTCTTTTGAAACTGCGATTCAACGCATCGGTGGTGATGTGATTGGTTTCGACAGTGGTGGTAACACTTCTTTGGCAAAGAAAGGCGAAACGCTAGCGGACTCGGTACAGGTTATCTCTTCATACGTTGACGCTTACGTGATGCGTCACCCTCAAGAAGGCGCAGCGCGTCTGGCTTCTGAGTTCTCAAACGGTGTTCCTGTTATTAACGCAGGTGACGGCGCAAACCAACACCCAACACAAACGTTATTAGACCTATTCTCTATAGCTGAGACACAAGGCCGCCTCGACAACCTAAACGTTGCATTCGTTGGTGACCTTAAGTACGGCCGTACGGTTCACTCGTTGACTCAAGCACTAGCAAAATTCGACAACATCTGTTTCTACTTCGTGGCTCCAGAAGCACTAGCGATGCCAGACTACATTTGCGAAGAGCTTGATGAAGCGGGCATCAAGTACCAACTATTGACGGACATGGAAGATGTGATTCCTGAACTAGATGTCTTGTACATGACTCGAGTTCAAAAAGAGCGCTTCGATGAGTCAGAATACGCGCACATAAAATCCGCATACATCCTGACCGCTTCGATGCTGGAAAATGCACGCGATAACCTGAAGGTTCTGCACCCTCTTCCTCGCGTTGATGAAATTACTGTCGATGTCGATAAAACACCTTACGCTTACTACTTCCAGCAAGCAGAGAATGGTGTTTACGCCCGTGAAGCATTGCTAGCCCTTGTTCTTAACGAAACGCTGTAGAGGAGAGATATCATGTCTAAAGAGACTCAATTAAAAGTTGAAGCAATCAGAAACGGTACTGTTATCGACCATATCCCAGCCAATATCGGGATCAAGGTTCTAAAACTGTTCGACATGCACAATTCTCATCAGCGCGTGACGATTGGCCTGAATCTACCGTCTTCTGCACTAGGCGGAAAAGACCTGCTCAAGATTGAGAATGTGTTTATCACAGAAGAACAGGCGAGCAAGCTGGCACTTTATGCGCCTCACGCAACAGTGAATCAAATCGAAGATTACGAAGTGGTTAAGAAACTACCACTAGAACTTCCTGAGCAAATCAACGATGTGTTCGAGTGTCCAAACACCAACTGTATTACTCACAATGAACCGGTTGAAAGTAGCTTTAAGATCTTTGAAAAGAAAGAAGATATTCGATTGAAGTGTAAGTATTGCGAAAAAGTCTTCTCTCGCGAGATCGTAACAGAAAGATAACGTCATACTGCAAAGCAGACCGAATGTAAAAACTATCAAATACCTCGCCTGTGCGGGGTATTTTGCGCTTTACCTATCCAAAGTTTGAAGGCACACTGAAAATTGATTTTTATCTAATAACTGATGGAATAAACCAATGACTAAAGTACTTCACACAGAATCTGCTCCAGCTGCAATCGGCCCATACGTACAAGGCGTTGACCTTGGCAACATGGTACTGACTTCTGGTCAAATCCCAGTAAACCCAGCAACTGGTGAAGTATCTGCTGATATCGCAGAGCAAGCTCGCCAATCTCTAGACAACGTTCAAGCGGTTGTTGAAGCTTCAGGCCTGACTGTAAAAGACATCGTAAAACTAACGGTATTCGTTAAAGACCTAAACGACTTCGGCACAGTAAACGAAGTTTACGGTAAATTCTTCGATGAGCACGGCGTTGCAAACTACCCTGCACGTTCATGTGTTGAAGTAGCTCGTCTGCCAAAAGATGTAGGTATCGAGATCGAAGCTATTGCGGTTCGCAAATAGGTTTTAATCTTTAGATTAAACACCTTCTAATAAACGACTTAGCGTAATACTGGGTGTTTATTAGATACAAAAAAAGGTTGCCCAGTTGGCAACCTTTTTTATTGTTCATCGTTTCGCTTAGATAATTACTTTTTATTAAGCTCAACCACTTCTTTGTCTAACTCTTCAAGTTTCGCAGCCATCTGCTCACGAGCTAGGTTAGCCAGTTCACGAACATTAGACTTGTCGTAGCCTTCAGTGCTGATTGGTGGCAGCATTTCAACAATCACGTGACCATTGTTCCAACGGTTTAGCTTCACGCCACCGGTTGAGCTACACACGATAGGGATGATAGGCAAGCCAGCACCAATCGCAGCATGGAATGCACCTGTTTTGAATGGCAGCAGACCACGGCCACGAGAACGAGTGCCTTCAGGGAACATCCAAACTGAAACATCGCTCTCTTTTAGACTCGTCACGACCTGATCAATCGTACCTACCGCTTTGCTACGGTTAGCACGGTCAATTAGGATGTTACCCGTCAACCAGTAAAGCTGACCAAATAGAGGCATCCACACTAGGCTTTTCTTACCAACAGTTACCACTTTTGGCGTTACCGCTGATGAAATCGTGAATAGATCCCAGCTGTTTTGGTGGTTCGCCACATAAACATGTTGGCCGCGAGAGTAGGCATCTTCTGGGATGCGAAGCTCTAACTTCATGCCGAAGATCTTCGACATGCGACCGAAATAACGGCCAAAGGTAAATACGTGTTTCGGGTTGCGTGGACTTAATAGGCAGTAACCACAACCAAATACAAACATAAGAATCGCAAATATCGCCACTGCGAAAATACGTAATATTGCTATCATTTTGTTCCTCACCGACCGCCAAGTTGATTCATCTATTCGCGCAAAAATGAGCAATAGATTTACTCGCGGTAAATACAACTATAAAAAAGCCGAAACCAAGGTTCCGACTTTTATGTTTTCATCTTACTGATTCATGAATCCACTAACCTAGGTTAGTTCGACTCACTAAATCGTGTAATGTTTGCGCCTAAGGCTGACAATTTATCTTCAATCTTATCGTAGCCACGATCGATGTGATAAATACGGTCAACGATGGTTTCACCTTGAGCAATACAGCCAGCAATAACAAGGCTCGCAGATGCGCGAAGGTCCGTTGCCATTACTTGAGCGCCGCTCAGTTTTTCCGTTTCACCACAGATAGCCGTGTTACCTTCGATTTCCGCTTTTGCACCCATTCGCTGTAACTCAGGAATGTGCATAAAACGGTTTTCAAAGATAGTCTCAGTGATAACACCACTGCCCTTCGCCATCATGTTAAGCAGAGTAAACTGTGCTTGCATGTCGGTTGGGAAACCAGGGTGAGGTGCCGTTACGATTTTCACCGCTTTCAGTTCACGACCCGTCATATCAAGACTGATCCAGTCTTCGCCCGTTTCAACCTTCGCACCCGCTTCTTCAAGCTTCGCTAAGGCAGCTTCAAGAAGATGAGCGTTGGTGTTGCGACAAACCACTTTACCGCCAGAAACAGCAGCAGCAACCAGGAAAGTACCTGTTTCAATACGGTCAGCAACCACAGAGTGTTGGCCACCACCAAGACGTTCAACGCCTTCGATAGTAATCGTATCTGTACCTGCGCCAGAAATTTTAGCACCCAGTTTGTTTAGGAAGTCAGCCGTATCAACAATCTCAGGCTCACGCGCTGAGTTATCAAGTACTGTTGCTCCTTCCGCTAGCGTTGCTGCACACATGATAGTAATGGTGGCACCCACACTTACTTTATCCATCACGATGTGCGCGCCTTTCAGACGGCCATCAACACTTGCTTTCACATAACCATCTTCCAACTTAATGGTCGCACCTAGTTGCTCTAGGCCGTGGATATGAAGATCAACAGGTCGAGCACCAATTGCACAACCGCCTGGAAGTGACACTTGGCCTTCACCAAAACGAGCGACTAGAGGACCTAAAGCCCAAATAGAAGCACGCATTGTTTTCACTAAATCGTAAGGCGCACAAAATTCATTAATTTCGCTGCCATCAACATGAACACTACCATTGCGTGATACTTTTGCGCCTAAACGCTTAAGCAGTTCCATCGTAGTATCGATGTCACGTAGGTGAGGAACGTTACTTACTTCTACTGGCTCTTCAGCAAGAATTGAAGCAAATAATATAGGTAGCGCTGCATTTTTTGCGCCTGAGATCGTCACTTCACCGCTTAGCGGCTTATCCGATCCAATAACTCGAAACTTTTCCATCATAAACCTTAAAGTGACATCAGTTTCTTATCACGTTCCCACTCTTCCGGCGTGAAAGCCTTAATAGAAAGAGCATGGATGTCATTGCGTTGAATGTATTCCATTAGTGGGCCGTAGATTAGTTGCTGCTTCTTAACTCGATTCATGCCGTCAAAACATGGATCAACCGCAACAACTTCGTAATGACTGCCTTCCCCTTTCACGAAAATTTCCTGAAGGTTCAGTGCTTCTGCTAATAATTCTTGTACTTTTGTGCTGTCCACAAATAGCTCCTGCCTAATTTTTTATGTGTTCTGCCATCATTGGCTGGATATTGCTCAATTGGAACAACGTTCGTAATTGTTCTGGCACGAAACTGAGCATTATATGACAGTTTTGATTTTTTGCATGCTCTAATAAGTGAATTAGCATCACCATTCCTGCTGAATCGACTCGATTTATATGGCTAAGGTCAATTTCAACGCTCGATTCCGTCGTTTGCCACTTTTCCAATATACGCCAGATTGCAGGGACACTGTCTCGGTCGATATCACCGAGTAGCTGATATTCTTTAGAGCTTAGTGCTTGCCATTGAGAATGGCTCATTATTTGTTACTCTCAAAACGAATTGGTTGTGCGGCTAATTTCTCTAGTTCGTCAGCAACTTGTAAGATGCCTTCTTGACGAATCTTAGTATTCCACTCCGATTGCTTGCTCGACAACAGGCTAATACCTTCGGCAACCATATCAAATGCTTTCCACTCGCCAGATTTCTTGTCTTTGCGAAGCTTAAATTCAAGCTTAATGTTTGGTCGCGGCGTATCGATGATGTCGACCTTGATACTGGTAATGCGGCTATCCGCTTTGATTTTTGGTTCTGGTCCAAATTCAATCGTCTGATCTGTGTATTGAGTCAGCACTTGGGCATAAGAAGAAACAAGGTATTTACGGAATGAATCGATAAACACGCCCACGTCTTTTCTATCCGCGCCTTTCAAGTTTGGTCCAAGTAACTTAAGAGCTGCATATTGTGCGTTTACATAAGGCATCAACTCTTCTTCCACGATGACCTTCAATAGCTCAGGGTCTTGGTGGATGTTGTCTTGTTCACTCTTCAAACGCTCAAATGCCACTTCGGCAACTTGAGTCATCATCTGGTAAGGCTGAGTACGGTCAATCGATTCTGCAGCAAATGCTTGGGTAGAAATAAGCAACGCCATTGCCGCCGTAAACATTGATTTCAAGTAACCAATAGCTTTTAAATGACTAATAGTTTTCAACATTATCTTATTCCTTAGCTTCGCTGTCATTAGAACCACCAACGCTATACAGCACTTGGCCAATCAAATCTTCTAGTACTAATGCTGACTTAGTGTCTTCAATTGCATCACCATCGACCAGCATCTCTTCATCATCAAAAATGAAGCCTGGAACCAGACTAATGTACTGCTCACCAATTAATCCAGACGTTAAAATTTGAGCGCTAGAGGTATCTGGAAATTGTGAGTACTTCCCATCAATAGACAGTTCAACGACAGGAAGGTAGCTCTCGGTATCAAGCTCAATGCTTTTAACTCGTCCAACAACGACGCCACCCACTTTCACTGGGGAACGAACTTTTAGGCTGCCAATGTTGTCAAAGGTCGCTTTTAGATTGTAAGTATGGTTCGAACCTATGCCTTTTACGTCAGCGACTTGAAAGATCATGATTAAGATTGCGCAAATTCCGGCAATAACAAAGGTGCCGACCCATAATTCTAATTTTCGAGTTTGTTGCATGATTAATTCCCAAACATCAATGCGGTAAGAACAAAATCTAGCCCTAGTACCGCTAGAGAAGAGTGCACTACAGTGCGTGTGGTTGCCTGACTGATACCTTCTGAAGTCGGTACTGCGTCATAACCATTGAAAAGTGCGATCCAAGTTACGGTGATAGCGAAGACCATACATTTGATCATGCTGTTACCAATATCTCGGCCAAGTTCTACTGAAGACTGCATCGCAGACCAGAAACTGCCGTGATCAATGCCTTTCCAATCAACACCAACCAGTTGACCGCCCCAAATACCGACCGCCATAAAAATCATAGCAAGCAATGGCATTGAGATAAGCCCGGCCCAAAGACGTGGTGCAATAATGCGTTTAAGAGGGTCAACGGCCATCATCTCAAGGCTTGAGATCTGCTCTGTTGCCTTCATTAAACCAATCTCTGCCGTGAGTGCTGAACCGGCTCGACCTGCAAATAATAACGCAGTCACCACAGGCCCCAACTCACGCAACAGTGAAAGCGCGACCATTTGGCCAAGGTTTCCCTCAGCGCCGTAGTCAATTAACACGACATAGCCCTGCAGGCTGAGCACCATGCCGATAAACAGACCCGAAACTAAAATAATAGCCAATGACTGAACGCCAACGCTATAAAGTTGTTTTACTAATAAGGGGAAGTTTTTTAGTCGCGGGATGCCAAACAAAGCCCCAAATAACATCAGGCTTGCTCGACCAAATGACTCACAGATCGCAAGTGTACGCTTACCGACACCCGCAATAGTTTTAACAATCATATTAAAACAAATCCTTTTCTAAGCTCTTCGCAGGGAATCTAAATGGCACGGGACCATCCGCTTCGCCTTGCAAAAATTGCTGCACTCTCGGATCGCTATTGTTGTACAACTCGTCAGGGGACCCAGCAGCAATGATCTTGCTATCTGCCATGAGGTAAACCCAATCAGCAATACTCATCACCTCTGGCACATCGTGAGAAACAACAATCGAGGTTAAGCCTAAGGCTTGATTGAGATTTCGGATCAATTCAACCAATACGCCCATGGTGATAGGGTCTTGGCCAACAAACGGCTCATCGTACATGATAAGTTCTGGATCCAGTGCGATTGCACGAGCCAACGCAGCTCTCCTCGCCATACCGCCAGACAACTCACTCGGCATTAATTGCGCTGCCCCTCGTAATCCTACCGCTTCAAGCTTAAGTAATACGATGGTACGAATGAATTTTTCATTAAGTTCAGTGTGCTCTCGCAGCGGAAACGCCACATTATCAAACACATTGAGATCCGTAAAAAGCGCACCCGATTGGAATAGCATGCTCATTTTCTTACGTGCTTGATACAGCTTTCGACGTGATAATGCAGGGATATTGTCGCCATCAAACCAAACTTCGCCTTCATCTGGCGGCAGTTGCCCACCAATCAAACGCAGTAAAGTCGTTTTGCCGATCCCAGACGGCCCCATGATTGCGGTTATCTTTCCTTGAGGCACCTCTAAACTGATGTCATCAAAGATAACGCGCTCACCGCGTGAGAAGCTGAGGTTCTTAACTTTCACAAGCTCAGTGTTCAACATATTTTTGTTGTTTCCTTGCTTTAAAAAACGCCAATTATGGCTGCAATAATAATGAGTCTACTTTAGAATTAAAAGCACTGTTCAATTAATTCATATTAAACAGGAATCTATGCAGGGATTTGAAAGCATTAGGAAATTATCTATTGAGCTCTCTTTCTTGCCTGCTAACTGGTAATTAATTTGCCGAGTGACTTCCCTTTTATCTAGCAACAGGTCAAAATTAGCGGTTAATTCTCCGTTTTTATTAATTTTTTAGGAATCATCATGCTTGAAGCGATTGCGTTTCTTATTATCGGTCTAGGTTTTTTGGTGTGGAGTGCAGATAAGCTGGTTTACGGTGCCGCAGCTCTTGCTCGCAACTTCGGTATTTCACCACTAGTTATCGGTATGACGATCTTAGCAATGGGGTCTTCGGCTCCTGAAATGATGGTTTCTGCGACAGCAGCCCTTGATGGCAAAACAGATACAGCTGTAGGCAACGTACTGGGCTCTAACATCGCCAACATCGCGCTGATTTTAGGTATTACAGCCCTTATCAAGCCGTTATC
This sequence comes from Vibrio sp. 10N.261.51.A4, assembly GCF_041471945.1. NCBI lineage: Bacteria > Pseudomonadati > Pseudomonadota > Gammaproteobacteria > Vibrionales > Vibrionaceae > Vibrio > Vibrio sp. 10N.261.51.A4. The sequence continues at coordinate 63,448 of NZ_JBFRPJ010000021.1, read as the reverse complement.
GATTAGCTCAGGCGTGATTCGTCGTGAACTACCATTAATGATCGGTGTCACTCTGCTAGCGGGCGCCCTATTGTGGGATAACCATTTAGGCTTCTATGAAGGCGTGTTGTTGTTTGTTCTTTTTGCCGCGTTTTTGTTTGCTATGTTGCAAATCAGCCGCAGCGAGAAAAAGAACGGCGATGCTTTCCTTGATGAGCAAGAATCAGAGATCCCTGAAGGCGTAAGTAACCCTAAGGCTGCAATGTGGGTCGTGATTGGTCTAATCGTCCTACCTTTAGCTGCTGATATGCTGGTAGATAACGCTGTGATCATCGCGAAGTTCTTCGGCATGAGCGACCTTGTCATTGGTTTAACCATCATTGCTGTTGGTACTAGCCTTCCTGAACTTGCAGCATCACTAGCCGGCGTTATGAAGGGTGAAGATGATATGGCTGTAGGTAATATCATTGGTTCAAACGTATTCAACATCCTTGCTGTTATGGGTATCCCGGGCATCCTAAACCCTTCGATCTTGAGCGAGTTCGCTATGGGTCGTGACTTCTGGGTAATGCTAGGCGTATCGCTACTACTTGTTGTGATGGCACTAGGAAAATCTCGTAGTGTGAATCGTATTGAAGGCGGCGTGTTAATTGTGACGTTCGTGGCCTACCAAAGTTACCTATTAATGAACATGTCGGCTTAATTGTTGATTTAACTTCCCGTACTTGGAGTATTTGATGTCTCAGCCATTTGATTACCGCAGCGTTGCAAAACAAGTTTTGGAAACCGAAGTTGCAGGTCTCACTCAATTAGACCAATATTTTAATGATGATTTTTGTAAAACTTGCGACCTTATCCTGAACAACAAAGGCAAAGTCGTTGTGATGGGCATGGGTAAATCAGGCCACATTGGCAACAAAATCGCAGCAACATTGGCAAGTACCGGGACATCGGCTTTCTTTGTTCACCCAGGCGAAGCGGCGCATGGCGACTTAGGCATGATCGAACCTGGTGATATTGTAATTGCAATATCCAACTCCGGCGAATCGGGAGAAATCCTCAGCCTATTTCCTGTGTTAAAGCGTCTGAGCATCAAGATCATCAGCATGACAGGCAAGCCAGCATCAAACATGGCAACCCTGTCTGATATCCATTTACAAATTTCAGTACCGGAAGAAGCTTGTCCACTGGGCTTAGCACCAACAACAAGCACCACGGCGACCTTGGTCATGGGTGATGCATTAGCCGTTGCACTTTTGCAGGCTCGAGGCTTCACCGCTCAAGACTTTGCCCTGTCTCATCCTGGTGGCGCTTTAGGTCGTCAGCTGCTGTTGAAGCTCGACGACATCATGCACACAGGCGATTCACTTCCTGTTGTAGCACCTGACGCACTAGTAAGAGACGCTCTACTAGAGATATCTCAGAAAGGCTTAGGCATGACAGCAATCGTTGGTGAAGATGGCCAAATGGCCGGTATTTTTACCGATGGTGATTTACGCCGTATCTTAGACAAACGCGTTGATATCCATAACACGCAGATCGGTGATGTGATGACGCTAAACCCGACGGTAGCCGAGCCAAACATGCTCGCGGTTGAGGGCTTAAACTTGATGCAAGCGAAGAGCATCAATGGCCTGATGTTATGCCAAGAAGGTAAATTAGTCGGAGCGTTAAACATGCATGACTTACTGAAAGCAGGAGTAATGTAATGACACAGACAGTCGAAACTCTATACGGCACTGTTAATTCAGATGTATTTGCAATTGCAAAAGAGATCAAACTGCTGATTTGCGATGTCGATGGTGTCTTCTCTGATGGTCGCATCTACATGGGCAACAACGGTGAAGAGCTGAAAACCTTCCACACTCGTGACGGTTACGGTATCAAATCACTGATGAACGCAGGCATTGAAATCGCGATCATCACGGGTCGCAAATCTCAAATTGTTGAGAATCGTATGACCGCTCTAGGCATTAAGCTGATTTATCAAGGTCAAGACGATAAAGTTAAGGCATACCAAGATATTTGCGATAAGCTTTCTGTAAACCCTGAAAATACAGGTTACATCGGAGACGATCTGATTGACTGGCCTGTAATGGAAAAAGTTGGCTTGAAGGTCTGTGTGGCAGATGGGCACCCGCTACTTGCAAAGCGTGCAAACTACGTGACAACCATTAACGGTGGTCATGGCGCGGTACGTGAAGTCTGTGACCTTATTTTACAAGCAAGAAATGAACTCGACGTGCATAAAGGTTTAAGCATATGAGTTTTACTCGTATTATCTATTTAATACTCATATTTATTGCCTCTTGGTCGACCTATTACTTGTACGACAAAGAGCAAACATCAACGATACAAGTGGCTCCAAATTTGGAGCTGCCCGCGTTTAGTGGCAAAAGCCTGAACAACATTAGCTACGACGAAAGCGGTATTCGCAGCTATCAGGTTGAATCGACGTATTTAGAACACTACTCAGTAGTTGGCGATACGCACTTTCAAAACCCAGTTCTTTCGGTATTCCGTGAAGGGCACACGATTGAATGGCAAGTCACCGCTGATCGCGCGATTATGGATGAGAATCAAGTTGTCACGTTTTATGACAACGTCGTGGCAAAGAACCTGTTGCCAGAAGCCAGCTTCGATACAATGACCACAGATAAAATGGTTGTTGAGCTGCCTAGCCGAGATTTTTATTCAGAGACTCCGGTCCATATGATCGGTACATTTTTTGAAACTGAGGGACAAGCAATGAAAGGTAACTTCGGTACCAACAATGCAACCCTCTTTAATTCTGTTCAAGGTAGATATGAAACTCTTACACCTTAGTTTATTCGCTTTGACCCTTGCGGCACCTAATGTCTATGCTCTGTCTTCGGATAGTGAGCAACCTGTCTACATTGACTCAGACAGCCAGCAATTGGATATGAAAAGTAACCAAGTGACTTTCCTTGGTGATGTGAACCTTAAACAAGGCAGCATCAATATCAATGCCGATAAGGTTATTGTTACTCGTAACGCCGTAAACGGTGAGATTGAAGAAATTCAAGGCTTCGGTAAGCCAGCAACCTTCTCTCAGCTTACTGACGACGGTAAGACACTCTACGGTGAAGCTGACGACCTGCACTACCAGCTTGTTGCCGACCGACTGATCATGACTAAGAATGCGATGTTATCTCAAGATGGCAGCATCATTCGCGGTTCTAAGATCACTTACCAGATCGGTTCTCAGAAATTAGTCGCTGACAGTGGTGAAAACAAACGAGTGTCAACGGTTTTACAACCAACGGAAGTGAATAAGTAACGATGGCTGTTCTTAAAGCAAAAAACCTAGCGAAAACCTACAGTAAACGTAAGGTTGTTACCGATGTAAGCTTACAGGTAGAGTCAGGCCAGATCGTCGGTCTGCTTGGGCCTAACGGTGCAGGTAAAACCACATCTTTCTATATGATTGTTGGTTTGGTGGCGCGTGATGAAGGTACCATCAGCATTGATGACCGAGACATCAGTATCTTACCAATGCACAGCCGCTCTCGTCTTGGTATCGGTTACCTGCCTCAAGAAGCATCGATTTTCCGTAAGTTGTCCGTAGAGAACAACATCATGGCGGTTTTACAAACCCGTGATGAAATGACCAACGAACAACGCCAAGATAAGCTGGAAGACCTGCTAGAAGAGTTCCACATCCAACATATCCGCACCAGCAATGGTATGGCTCTGTCGGGTGGTGAGCGTCGTCGTGTAGAGATTGCTCGTGCACTAGCAGCAAACCCGCAGTTCATTCTATTGGATGAACCATTCGCCGGTGTTGACCCGATCTCAGTAATCGATATCAAAAAAATCATTGTTCACCTGCGTGATCGCGGCTTGGGCGTTTTGATTACCGACCACAACGTTCGTGAAACATTAGACGTGTGTGAAAAAGCTTACATCGTAAGCCAAGGACACCTGATCGCTGAGGGTACTCCTGAAGATGTTCTCAATAACGAACAAGTTAAACAAGTTTATCTAGGCGAACAATTCCGTCTATGATTATATAGAGAGTATCGAGAGTTCTAAGAATAATAACTAGGTAAGTCACACTGAATGAAACCCTCATTACAACTTAAGCTAGGCCAACAGTTAGCAATGACTCCTCAATTGCAGCAAGCGATTCGTTTGTTGCAATTGTCTACTTTAGATTTGCAGCAAGAGATTCAAGAAGCACTTGAATCTAACCCACTACTCGATGTCGAAGAAGGCAATGAAGATACGCCAACATCGGAAGAAAAACCTAGCAGTGACGAAAAAGAAACTGTTGAAGCCACAGAGCAAGACTTACCTGATAGCTCAGACTTAATCGAAAAATCAGAGATTGGCAACGAACTAGAAATCGACACAACTTGGGAAGACGTCTACAGCGCGAACACCGGTAACACGGGTATTGCGATTGATGACGACATGCCGGTTTATCAAGGCGAAACCACTCAAAGCCTGCACGATTACCTACTTTGGCAACTCGACTTAACGCCATTCACTGACACCGACCGAAGCATCGCTTTTGCATTAATCGATGCCATCGACGACTACGGCTACCTCACTGTAACTTGTGAAGACATCCTTGAAAACTTCGACAATGAAGAGATCGAGCTTGATGAAATTGAAGCGGTACGTAAACGAATTCAGCAGTTTGATCCGCTAGGTGTCGGTTCAGTCAACCTGCAAGATTGCTTGTTACTGCAACTGGCAACCTTTCCCCAAGATACGCCTTGGCTTAACGAAGCTAAGTTAGTACTTACTAGCCATATCGACCAACTCGGCAATCGCGATTACAAACTGGTTATCAAAGAGACCAAGTTGAAAGAAGCAGAACTACGTGAAGTTTTGCAACTGATTCAACAGCTGGACCCTCGTCCTGGCAGTAAGATTACTCCGGATGAAACTGAGTATGTGGTTCCAGATGTATCTGTCTTCAAAGACCTTGGCAAATGGTTAGTCACCATTAACCCTGATAGCGTGCCTAAGTTGAAAGTGAATCAGCAGTACGCTGATCTGGGCAGTAAAGGCAACAGCGCCGACAATCAATACATCCGCTCAAATTTGCAAGAAGCAAAGTGGTTAATTAAAAGCCTAGAGAGCCGAAATGAGACGCTACTCAAAGTTGCGCGATGCATTGTTGAACATCAGCGTGATTTCTTCGAACATGGCGAAGAAGCGATGAAGCCAATGGTTCTTAATGATGTTGCGTTAGCTGTTGATATGCACGAATCCACGATCTCTCGTGTGACGACTCAAAAATTCATGCATACGCCACGTGGCATCTTCGAGCTCAAATACTTTTTCTCAAGCCATGTCAGCACTGACAATGGCGGTGAATGTTCATCTACAGCAATTCGCGCACTCATCAAGAAGCTTGTCGCAGCGGAAAATACCGCGAAGCCTCTAAGTGATAGTAAGATTGCTGCTTTACTGGCTGACCAAGGAATTCAGGTAGCTAGACGTACCATAGCGAAATACCGTGAGTCTCTGGGCATTGCCCCATCGAGTCAGCGTAAACGCCTGCTATAAGCTCATTTAGTCGCTAGTTACTTAGCAACTATGATCAGGCAACCAACTGAAAAGGAAAGTCTATGCAAATCAATATTCAAGGCCATCACGTTGATCTTACCGATTCAATGCAAGACTATGTTCACACCAAATTCGACAAACTTGAGCGCTTCTTTGATCATATCAATAGCGTTCAGGTTGTTTTAAAAGTTGAGAAAATCAATCAAATCGCAGAAGCTACCCTGCATATAAATCAGGGGGAAATCCATGCGACAGCAACAGATGAAAGCATGTATGCCGCGATTGATTCATTGGTTGATAAACTCGTCCGCCAACTCAACAAGCACAAAGAAAAGCTAAGTAGTCACTAACATGCAATTAAGCGAAGTACTTTCATTGGACTGCACCAAAAGTGCAGTCCAATGCACAAGCAAAAAAAGAGCCCTTGAGCTCATCAGCCAGATAGCAGCTGAGAGCTGCGGTCAAGATTCAACAGAGCTATTTGAGTGTATGTTGAGCCGTGAGAAGATGGGCAGTACCGGTATTGGTAATGGTATCGCGATTCCCCATGCTCGTATGAATGTCAGTGATAAAGCGATAGCTGTATTACTGCAATGCCAAGATCCTATCGAATTTGATGCGATTGATAATCGTCCTGTCGACCTACTATTTGCCCTGCTTGTTCCTAGCGAACAATGCAAAGAGCATCTAAAAACCCTTTCTTGTATGGCAGAACGACTAAACGACAAGCAGACTCTTAAACAGCTGCGTAATGCTCAGAGCGATCAAGAGCTTTACGACATCATGATTCAAGTGCCAACTTGCGAGCAATAACATGCGATTAATCGTGGTTAGTGGCCAATCAGGGGCCGGTAAAAGTGTTGCGTTACGAGTCCTAGAAGACTTGGGGTATTACTGTGTCGATAATCTACCAGTAAACCTGCTCAACAACTTTGTCGAATCGGTACGCGAAAGCAACCAAAACGTTGCGGTAAGTATTGATATACGTAACCTACCGAAAGAGCCTCAGTTAGTCACCGACACGCTCGAGCAACTCGAGTCAGCTACAAACATCGATGTTGATGTATTGTTCCTCGATGCCAGCAAGCAGACACTCCTTAAGCGCTACAGCGAAACCCGCAGAATCCACCCTTTATCAATTGGCCAAGAAAAGCTCTCTCTTGAGCAAGCGATTGATTTAGAGAAGACACTTCTGACACCTCTCGCAGAGCACGCCAGCATTGTGATCGACAGCAGTGACTGCAACCTCTACGAATTGAGTGAAAAGGTTCGATTTAAAGTTGAAGGCAAAGAGAAGCAAGAGCTGATCATCGTCTTTCAATCTTTCGGTTTTAAGTATGGCTTGCCAAGTGATGCCGACTACGTGTTTGATGTTCGCTTTTTGCCGAACCCTCACTGGGAACCTGCACTACGACCACTAACCGGGCTAGATGCACCAATTCACTCCTTTCTAGAAGAACACTCAGAAGTTCTGGAACTCAAGCAACAGATCCAAGGCTTTGTTGAACAGTGGTTACCAATGTTAGAGAAGAACAATCGCAGTTACCTAACGGTCGCGATTGGCTGTACTGGCGGCAAACACCGCTCGGTTTATCTAACCCAGAAAATTGGTGAGTACTTTGAGCAACTTGGCCATCAAGTTCAAATCAGACACGCCTCCCTAGAGAAGCACCAACAGGGCTAACCATGGAATTAACTCGAACTGTACTGATCCAAAATCGCTTGGGTCTTCACGCTAGAGCAGCCGTAAAGTTGGTTGAGCTTGCACAAAGCTTTGATGCAACCATCACTATCCATAGCGAAGAAGATAAAACAGCAACAGCAGACAGCGTAATGGGGTTACTTATGCTGGAATCAGCGCAAGGGCAACATATTACGATTCAAGCTGCAGGTACCGATTCACAGCAAGCACTGGATGCCGTCTGTCATCTCATTGAAGACAAGTTTGATGAGGGTGAGTAGCTAAGACGCTTTACTCACAACACCGCAAACTCAAACGGTGAACCAACCTATATTAAATCTTAGTTCTACCTAAGTTTATGATTTAAATAAGCCCTAGAATTAAGTTACTATTCCAAGCATTGTAAGAATAATGAGATAGGAGGAAAATATGGCAGAGCAATTAGAATTCGACCAAGCTCACCAAACCCTCCAAGAAGTCAGCGAAGCCCTAGAAAACGGCCGATTTGTTCACGTACGCCGACAACTTCAGGACATGGAACCTGAGGATATTGCACACCTTTTAGAAGCCTCCCCTCGCAAAAGTCGTGACGTACTCTGGCAACTCACCGATCCTGAAGACTACGGTGAAATTCTTGATGAACTAAACGAAGACGTCAAAGATGCTCTTGTGTCGAAAATGGCACCTGAGACCTTGGCAGAAGCAACCGAAGGTATGGAAACCGATGACGTCGCGTACGTACTTCGAAGCCTACCCGACGATGTTTCTCGCGAAGTCCTTTCTCAAATGGACTCCGTCGATCGTGCATTAGTTGAAACTGCCCTGTCGTACCCTGAAGATTCAGCGGGTGCGATCATGAACACCGACGTAATCACGATTCGTGGTGATGTCGATGTTGACGTTGTATTGCGCTACATGCGTATGCGTGGCGAACTGCCGGATGCAACTGATGCTCTGTATGTTATTGATGAAGAAGAACGTCTTATCGGTAACCTATCACTTACCACGCTAGTAACGACTCAACCTGATGTCCCTGTTTCAGAAGTGATGGATGATGCCGACGAAGCGATCGCGGTAGAAACCAGTGCGTCAGATATCGCGAGCCTGTTTGAACGTCGTAACTGGGTTTCTGCGCCTGTCATCGATAGTAACCAGCACCTTGTTGGTCGTATCACCATCGATGACGTGGTTGATGTTATCCGTGAAGATGCCGAACACTCAATGATGAGTATGGCGGGTATGGACGATGACGAAGATACCTTCGCACCGGTCGTAAAATCTGCTCGTCGTCGTAGTGTGTGGCTTGGTGCTAACGTACTCGCAGCACTGGCGGCAGCATCTGTATCAAACATGTTTGAAGCAACGCTCGATCAAATGGCAGCGATTGCGGTTCTGATGACTATCGTGCCTTCGATGGGGGGTGTTGCGGGTAACCAAACCGTTGCTCTGGTGATTCGTGGTTTGGCACTCGGTCATATCGGTGACAGTAACAAACGCGAACTGCTACTCAAAGAGGCAGCCATCGGCTTCCTAAACGGCGTTCTATGGGCCGTTATCATTGGTGGTATCGTGGTGGCTTGGAAAGGTAACTGGATACTGGGAGGCATCATCTCAGCGGCGATGATGACCAACTTGATTGTCGCAGGTATTGCTGGTGTAACTATCCCAGTGATGTTGAAGAAGATGAATATCGATCCAGCCCTTGCTGGCGGTATGGCACTGACCACAGTAACCGATGTTATTGGCCTATCGGTGTTCCTAGGCTTAGCGACCATACTGATCTAGTTAGCATAAGCAGTTAGCCAATTTTTGGCGAAATACAGAAAACAAAAAGGGAGCCACGGCTCCCTTTTTTAATTCATCAGATTCGCTTTAATTGAATTACTCACCCGCGACTTTCATCGACTCAAGCAGGATAGAACCCGTTTGAATTTGCGAACGTGTTTCTACGTCGTTACCCACAGCAACAATCTGAGTAAACATGTCTTTTAGGTTACCTGCGATTGTTACTTCTGATACTGGGTATTGGATCTCTCCGTTTTCAACCCAGAAACCTGCAGCGCCACGTGAATAATCACCCGTTACGGTGTTTACGCCTTGGCCCATCACTTCAGTGACTAGGAAGCCAGTACCCAACTCTTTTAGCATCTGCTCAAAGTTTTGACCGGTCGATTTAACGAACCAGTTATGAATACCACCAGCATGACCGGTTGGCGTCATATCCATCTTACGTGCGGCATAGCTCGTTAGTAGGTAAGTTGCTAGCACACCGTCAGTGATGATTTCACGATCTTGAGTGAACACACCTTCGCTATCGAATGGGCTTGAAGCCAAACCACGCAAGATATGTGGTCGCTCAGAAATGTTAAACCAGTCAGGTAGGATTTTCTGACCGAGATGATCCAATAGGAATGACGACTTGCGGTAAAGGTTACCGCCACTGATCGCCATAACAAGGTGACCAATCAAGCCAGTTGCCACATCATTAGCGAACATAATTGGGTACTGGCCTGTTGGTAGCTTTTTCGCATCCAAACGGCTAATGGTCTTTTCTGCAGCTTCTTGACCTACACGCTCAGGCGTCCACAGCTCGTCACGGTGACGTGCAACGGTGTAGCTGTAGTCACGTTCCATCTCACCGTTAGCGCCTTGTCCAATTACACAGCAGCTCGTGCTATGACGACTAGAAGCATAGCTTGCTAGTAAGCCATGGCTGTTACCATAAACCTTAACGCCATAGTGGCTGTCGTAGCTTGCGCCATCACTCTGTTTGATCTTATCGCTATAAGCTAACGCTTGCTTCTCAGCAGCAATCGCAATCTCAGCGGCATAGTCAGGGTTTGGTTCATCAGGGTGAAAAAGATCCAAATCTGGAATTTCTTTTACCATGTATTCTTTTGCCGCAGGACCGGCAAATGGGTCTTCAGAAGTATACTGAGCGATATCAAGTGCGGCCGCGACGGTTTGAGCAATCGCCTTTTCACTCAGATCAGATGTAGATGCGCTGCCTTTTTTCTGGCCGCGATAAACAGTAATACCTAGCGCACCATCACTATTAAATTCAACGTTTTCCACTTCACACATACGTGTTGAAACACTTAAACCCGTTGACTTAGTAATAGCGACCTCAGCTGCGTCTGCACTCACTGATGCCATATCCAACGCTTTAGCTACTGCGGCTTCTAGCTCAACTCTTTGCTGGGCGACTTGCTGTTTTACATCCATATCTATTCTAATTTTTTAGGTCAATATTACGTAGGATAACAAGAATTTCGCTTTCTCCCCAAGATTCTTGCTAAAATAGGCAATATATTCGTTTGAGATAGTGACATAGGCAGAAAAGATGGCTCGCAAAAACCAAAAAGCCCCATGGGAACCAGAAGAAGAAATCATCTGGGTAAGTAAGACAGAAATGAAAACCGACATGGAAGCGCTACAAAAACTGGGGGAAGAACTTGTTTCCCTGAAGCCTTCTGTATTAGACAAGTTTCCTCTGTCTGAAGATTTGGCACAAGCGATTAAAGATGCACAACGCTTTAAAAATGAAGCGAAGCGCCGTCAACTTCAATACATTGGTAAAGTAATGCGCAATGTTGATCCTGAGCCAATTCAAGCGGCTTTGGATAAAGTACGTAACAAGCACTCACAAGCAACAGCTGAACTACATAAGCTTGAGCAACTGCGTGATCGTGTTGTTGCTGAAGGTGATGCGGCTATTTCAGAAGTAATGGAAATGTACCCTGAAGCAGACCGTCAGCGTCTTCGTCAGCTAGCTCGCCAAGCTAACAAAGAGAAATCAGCGAACAAGCCAGCAAAGGCTTCTCGTGAAATCTTCCAAATCTTAAAAGAGCTAAAGCTAGAAGACTAATCTTTGTCGCTTTATTCTGTAAGACAATAAAAGACCTAGCGCATGCTAGGTCTTTTTGTTTTCTACGTACTCAATATCAGAGAGATTAAACAAGAGTGATGAATCGTCACTCACCCGCTTTAACAAATGAGCTTAATTCTGTCTGTGGATGATCCGCCGTCAGTGCCTCTATCGAGTCTTCAACCAACACCTTACCTAGCGCCACAAACACAAACTTATTCGCGATACTGCGTGCGTCACCTAAATGGTGAGTCACCATCAAGACCGTAATATTTCGCTCTGCCGCTAATCGCTTCACTAAGCTAAGCATCTCTTCACGCAGCAAAGGATCAAGCGCAGAGAAAGGTTCATCAAGCAGCCAAATATCATGAGGTTGGACAAAACAACGCGCTAACGCAACACGCTGGCGTTGACCGCCGGATAAGTGCTCAGGCAACCTATCCAAATACTCAGCGACGCCAACTTGCGCTGCGGCTTGCTCCACAGCTTGCTTTTGGGTTGCAGTAAGCTTTAAACCTGGATGCAGACCTAAACCAATATTTTCTCGCACCGTAAGGTGAGCAAACAGGTTGTGCTCTTGAAACAACATCGCCAACGGACGCTGATGTGCTTCTTTACCAATAAGCGACTGCCCAGCCACTGATATCTCACCCGATGTAGGCTCGATGAAACCAGCAACTAGCGCCAACAGTGTAGACTTACCCGCACCACTCGGCCCCATAAGCGCAACAATATCGCCCTGCTCAGCTTGAAAATCAAAGCTAAACAACTCTCTGTGATAGTGGTAATCCACATCTTTCATCACTAACATCATCGGTTCCTTAATTCTTTAGCATCGAGCTTAGATCTTCGAGTAAATAAGAATTCTATTAAGCTAAAACTGCCGACACTCAGTAACAGTAAGCTCACAGAAACTACCGCCGCCGCTTCCATTTGATAGCTGCCTAACAATTGGAATAGGTACAAAGGCAGAGTTCTAAAATCTTGGCTACCAAACAAAGCAATCGCGCTTAAATCACCCATCGCCAACATAAAGCTGATCGAGAAGGCTTGCGCCATCGGCTTACGCAATGCGCGCCATTCCACGAGCCTGAATCGAGTGAAGCCAGTCATCCCTAAACTCGCACACACATACTGATACTGCTGAGACAGGTGCAGCATAGGTTGAGCCAAGGTTTTAATTACGTAAGGCAGCGCCATTAAACTGTTGACGGCAATCACGACAAAGAAAGCTAAACTGAATACATCGGTGAATGAACGCAGTAATAAGAAGATACCCGTACTGATCACCAGCCCCGGAGTCACTAAGATAATAGTGCCAATCAGCTCGATTTTATCGGCTCGAAAATTCTTGTTCTGTAAACGCCATGCTCGGCTAGTCAGCAGTATGGCGATACCAATACCAACTGCGATAACACTTGCTAATGACGCGACTTTAACCGAGGTCATTAACGCCGCCCAAAACGGCTCGCTGCTGAGTACGGTTAATGCCTGTGAGTTAATTCCACTGACGATAACCATAGCTAATGGCGGCAATACCAGCATTGAGACTATGATGATCCAAAAGCTATCCCAAGCTTTTGACCACCAGCTGTCCTTAACCAAATATTTCTCTTCCGACAGCTGACTGGCCGTCACTGAAATAGGCTTCGATAGGCGTTGAATGCTCACCGCTAGCACACCACACAGCAGCATTTGCCATATCGCGAGCAAGGCACCAGCTTGAAGGTCAAAGTCGAATTTAATCGCCTGATAAATAGCGAGCTCGATAGTGGTTGATTTAGGTCCACCGCCTAGCGCCATCACGGTAGCAAAGCTGGTAAAACACAACATGAAGACTAAGCCACACACATGTGGTAATTGCTGTCTTAAGCGAGGCCATTCAACCCATCTGAATTTGTTCCAATGACTCATACCCAAGTGAGCACAAAGCTTGTGTTGCTCGGCAGGCACGGTATCTAACGCTTGCAGAAGTAAGCGACTGGCATAAGGCAAGTTGAAGAAAACGTGCGCCAGCAAAATACCATTCAATCCGTATATGGAAAATGGCAATTCAATATCGAAGTTCGCCAAAAACTTAGCTAACCAACCACTATTGCCATAGATCGCAAGTAAGCCAAATACACCCACTAACACTGGCAGGACTAAGGTCGACGCGAACAGCCTTAACAACAAAGCGCGTCCAAAAAATTGTCTACGACACAGCGCATGAGCAATAGGTATAGCAAAGCCAACACTCAGCACCGTTGAGAGTGTCGCCTGATAAAAACTGAATTTCGTTACATGCCAATAGTAGGGATCGGACCATACTTGGCTGATATCAAGAGAAGGGGCATTGCTAAGCAATGCCCCAACTGCTGAAACCACGAAGGCGGTAATGAGTATCGCTACCCAAATCCCAACCTTAGGTGTTTTCTTTATCATAGATTGATTTTTTACCGTAAATGGTTCGCTCAGTTAACATCGAACAAACCTTTAAATACAGAAAGTTAGAAAGCTAATTTTTTAAAAGCAAATTAAAAAGTAAGTGCACTCTGCCATTCACGAATCCATGGCTTACGCTTAGCTGCAATTTCTTCGGGCGTAAAGCTTAGCGCTTTCTGAGGAACCGTAAGTTGCTCGAACCCTTTTGGAAGCTCAATATCGGTCACTGGGTACATCCAGTTGCCTGTTGGCATCGCCGATTGGAATTCATCACTTAGGATAAACGCCATAAACTCATCAGCAAGCTTTTCGTTCTTGCTGCCTTTAACCTTAGCGGCCACTTCCACTTGAGTGTAATGCCCTTCTTCGAAGCTTGCTGCTGCATACTTAGAATCGCTTTCAGCAATAATGTGGTAAGCCGGAGACGTTGTATAAGACAACACTAAATCCGACTCGCCTTCTAGGAACATAGAGTAAGCTTCAGACCAGCCTTTGGTTACAGTCACTGTTTTCTGAGCAAGCTTCTTCCATGCTGCTGTCGCTTCATCACCGTATACTGATTTCATCCAAAGCATCATGCCTTGGCCTGGTGTTGATGTACGTGGATCTTGGTAGATGACCTTAAGATCATCACGCTGCTCAACCAGTTCTTTCAAGCTCTTCGGCGGGTTTTCCAGTTTCTCTTTATTGTAAACAAAAGCAAAGTAGCCAAAGTCATAGGGTACAAAAGTGCTGTCGTTCCAACCATTAGGAAGCGTTACCGATGACGTATCAACATTATGCTCAGCCAATAAGCCCGTCGCTTTCGCTTCAGCCATCAGGTTGTTGTCGAGACCTAGCAAGATATCGGCTTTGCTGTTGCCGCCCTCAAGACGTAAACGGTTCAGAATAGACACGCCATCTTCTAGAGCGACAAAATTCACATCACAACCACACTTCTCTTCGAATGCTTTTTCAACGGCAGGACGAGGGCCCCAATCCGCAGCAAAAGAGTCATAGGTGTATATAGTCAAAGTGTTGTCTGCAGCAAAGGCAGAAAAAGAAATAGCTGTAGTAACAGCAAGGGTAGTTAATGTGAATTTCACTGGACGCTCTCCATGGTCTGAGCGGCACAGGTTTGAGGGAGGAGAACGGTAGAGGTTGTTCCTAACTCAATTCCTACGCCAGCATTATCTGGTTCAGGTTTACGGGTCCCAAGCACCTGCTTGATCTCAGCTCGCATTCATTATTTGAATGGTTCGCTCCCCGATGAGTGTTCAGAATTGTAATTTGATTTTTAACAATAAGCTATCAAGTTTGGATCAATTACGTTGATCGTAACCCCAACGTGGCACTAAACCTTGTTCGATACCAAGGTGATCTAGAATACGCGCCACCATAAAGTCGACCAGATCTTCAATTGACTTGGGTTGATGATAAAAACCCGGAGCTGCAGGCATGATCGTTACGCCCATGGTCGAAAGTTTGTGCATGTTCTCGAGATGAAGCGTCGAAAATGGCGTCTCGCGAACCACCAACAACAATTGGCCTCGCTCTTTCATGACTACGTCTGCTGCTCGCTCAATCAGGTTATCTGATAGACCATGAGCAATCGAAGCCAAGCTTCCCGCTGAACATGGACAAACGACCATCTGTTTAGGTGCTGCTGAACCAGAGGCAACCGGCGAGAACCAATCATCTTTGCCACACACCACCAGCTTTTCAGGGTCGCAGCCAAGATGTTTAACCAAAGCTTGTTTCGCCGCATCTGGCCCAGCAGGTAACTTAAGTTCATGCTCGGTCGCCAATACCACTCGCGCTGCCGATGAAATCAGCAAGTAGACCTGATAATCGGCTGCCAAAAGGCATTCAAGTAAACGCAGGCCATAAGGCGCACCGGATGCGCCAGTGAAAGCAAGGGTTATCGCTTTATCGTGTTTTGTCATGTTCTCAATTACTTCAAATTATAAGGTCGTGGATGCCGTTAGCCTTTGAGTGCCAATCCATCCAACAGTTTTTGATGAATGCCACCAAAGCCACCATTACTCATTACCAAAATTTGGTCGCCAGCTTGTGCCTCTGAGACAATTTTAGCAACGAATGCATCCATGTCATCACTCACGTGTGCCGGTTGGTGACAAGCGTCTGCAACATCTTGAACTGACCAATCAATGTTATCCGGTTGGAATAAGTAGGTAGAATCCGCCTGCTTCAACGAATCAGCCAGTATTTCTTTGTGCACACCACGTTTCATGGTGGCAGAACGAGGCTCTAAAACGGCAATGATTTTCTTAGTGTCGACCTTATTACGTAATCCGCCGAGCGTAAGTTCAATCGCCGTTGGGTGATGAGCAAAATCGTCATAAACAGACACACCTGCCACCTCGCCTTTAAACTCCAAACGGCGCTTAGTATTAATAAAGGTAGCTAGTGATTCACAAGCAAGGTCAGGTGTCACGCCCACATGACGTGCAGCTGCAATCGCCATCAAAGCATTATTTACGTTGTGGTCGCCCACTAAATCCCAATTTACGGTTCCAACACATTCATTTTGGAAGTAAACCTCAAATTGAGAGCCATCTTTGACCAGTTTCTTGGCATCCCAGTCGCCTTGCTCGCCACTCGATTCAGTTTCACTCCAGCAACCGCGAGCTAGAACATCTTCAATAGCGCTGTCTTGCTTAGGTGAGAAAATGCGACCATTGCTTGGCACAGTACGCACCAAATGATGAAATTGTCGCTTAATCGCTTCAAGATCGTCAAAGATGTCCGCATGATCAAACTCTAGGTTATTCATCACTAAGGTTCTTGGGTGGTAATGAACGAACTTAGATCGTTTATCGAAAAAAGCACTGTCGTATTCGTCGGCTTCTACCACGAAGAACATGCTTTCACCAAGGCGAGCAGAGATACCAAAGTTACCCAACACTCCGCCAACTAAGAAGCCCGGTGCATAGCCACAGTCTTCCAAGATCCAAGCCAACATGCTTGATGTCGTGGTCTTACCGTGCGTTCCCGATACCGCTAACACCCAACGGTCATGCAGTAAGAACTCTTGCAACCACTGAGGACCAGAGGTGTATCTAAGGTTGTTATCCAACACATACTCAACACACGGATTACCGCGGCTCATTGCGTTACCGATAACCACGAGATCTGGCCTTGGTTCTAATTGGCTAGGGTCGAACCCTTCAATAATTTCAATCCCTTGTGATTCCAACAAGGTGCTCATTGGTGGGTAAACATTCGCGTCACTACCCGTAACCTTGTGACCTAATTGACGAGCCAATACCGCAGCACCACCCATGAAGGTGCCACAAATTCCTAAGATATGAATATGCATAAATTGCTTCCAAACGCTTGGCTAAATAAACAGTGCCTAATTAAAACGGCTTGCACTCATTATCATTAAATGGCGATTAAAAGCGAGCGGCAATGCAAAACAAATTGAGTCGACATAGTAAGTGAGATCTGTGTCGCTTAGTTCATTACCATTAAAAAGATCTAACCTTTAGAATTTAGGTAAGCGTCTAGATGAATAAAGCCCACTCAAGAGGCCGAATCTACAGTGCTCAAATCCCCCCTAATATTGAGAGAAGTTTAAGGAAATAACATGTCTGAGATGCGCACCCTTGGTGAGTTCATTGTTGAGAAACAGAGTGACTTCCCCCATGCAAGCGGTGATCTATCATCCCTTTTGTCGTCTATTCGACTTGCTGCAAAAATTGTTAACCGTGAGATCAACAAGGCTGGCCTAGTCGACATCACTGGCGCTGTTGGTACAGACAACGTGCAAGGTGAAGAGCAGCAAAAGCTAGACCTTTACGCGAACGACAAATTTAAAGCGGCTCTAGAAGCCCGTGACCAAGTTTGTGGTGTTGCAAGTGAAGAAGAAGACGAAGCTGTCGCCTTCAATAAAGAGCTCAACAAAAACGCAAAATACGTTGTACTGATGGATCCACTAGATGGCTCATCAAACATCGATGTAAATGTATCGGTTGGTACAATTTTCTCTATCTACCGTCGAGTATCACCGATCGGTACACCACCAACACAAGAAGATTTCTTACAGCCCGGACACAAGCAAGTAGCCGCGGGTTACGTGATTTACGGTTCTTCAACCATGCTTGTATACACAACAGGTGCTGGCGTAAATGGCTTCACCTACGACCCATCACTGGGTACCTTCTGCCTATCTCATGAAAACATGATGATTCCAGACGAAGGTAAGATTTACTCAATCAACGAAGGTAATTACATCCGCTTCCCTACGGGTGTTAAGAAGTACATCAAGTACTGCCAAGAAAATGAGCCAAGCGACAATCGCCCTTATACATCACGTTACATCGGTTCTCTAGTATCAGATTTCCACCGTAACCTTTTGAAAGGCGGCATCTACTTGTACCCAAGCACGCAAAGTCACCCTCAAGGTAAACTGCGTCTGCTTTACGAGTGCAACCCAATTGCTTTCCTTATGGAACAAGCGGGCGGCATCGCTTCAGACGGTGCTCAACGTATCATGGATATCAAACCAACTGAGCTGCACCAACGTGTACCTTTCTTTGTTGGCTCAACAAACATGGTTCGCAAAGTAGAAGAGTTTCTTGAGCTGAACCCTGAGTAGCCCTCTCATTTCATTCTCAAACTAACGCTATTAAAAAGCCAGCACCTCAGTGCTGGCTTTTTGTTGTCTCGTAAGGTGATTAACTAGTTAGGAATCATTGTTCCGCTGACACCAGTTACCCGAAAGTATTTCTTTATTAGCTGTTAGATCAAGCTGATACAAATATACCCATGCTAATCCAAATATAGTCTCTATTTGCTCGCGACGATACTCAACAGGAACATCTTCTAGCCGATCGAGCGACTCTAAAATTTCGTCGTTAATGATATAGACCTCACCAGCGACACTTTTCTTTCCCAAAATCATCGCCGGATAGGCACCTAAATCAAAAAGTGCGTATTCCTTAGGTGTATCAAACTGCCCTAATAAATCGCAGCCCTGCAAATAATGGTGATTGGACTGACCTTGCCTCAAGGTTCCATAGACAAAAACAAGATGCTGCATACTCACTCCCTAGCATTCGTCACCCGCGAATCAATCGCCGCTCAAAGTGTTACTCAAATTCAAATTGATAGAGAAGATCCACAGCACTGTCTAGGCCAGAAACAGCTTCAACATAGAGATCCTGCATCAATCGATAACGAACGGTAAACTCACCTAACGAGTTAAAGATACCCACACCATACTTCACCTGTAAGCCAGGCAGGATGTAACCACTTACCGTCACTTGAGAGTCATCGCCAGAGCCTGCAGTATCCAGTTGCAAGTCCTTTACACCAAAGGCTTCACCGATTTCACCAACAACCTTACCACTCTTCGCTAAACTCAAACCGATTAAAGTCGTTGTCATCGAACCGCTCGACTCACCGTCGATATCTTGGCCACGCAAAATATAAGACAGTGCGTTCGCTTGTGGCATCGCTGGGTCAGAATAAATCTCGATGGTAGGCTCTGTCGCAGGGCCAGTCACTCGAATACCAGCGGTCACGTCATCCTGAGTATTATCAGGATTACGAATCGCGTTGATGGCTACGTATGGCTGATCCGGTGGTCCATTCATTAGGATCTTACCCTCTTCGATCAAGAGGTCTTGCCCGAATGATTGATAAGTACCATCGACGATGTTCACTTCACCTGTAATAAATGGACCTTGGTCTTTTTGAGCCACGTTGAGCTTACCGACCAAATCACCTTCAAGACCGAAGGCAGACAGTTTAAAGTCATCACCAATGGAGATATTAATATTCGTCATCACATTGAATGGAATCGTATCTTCGTTTTCTGGCTCTAGATCTTTATTCAAAATAACCTGATCAGAAGAGACGCCAACCGCTGACGGTGGTAAATCTTCAACAACAATTCGTCCCCATGGTAATGCAATATCACCGGTGATTTTCGCCAGATCTGGTGTGACATCAATAGTCATATCAGGTACGACCTTCACCTTAACCATCGGTGGGATATCAACCATCAACTCATCAGCGAAAACTCTAACGTTCGAGTGCCATGCTTTAAGATCTTGCCAATCTCCGGTTCCCTCAATATCAAGGTGACCATCAGGCGTTTCGACATTCGCATCCAGTTTTGCACTATAACCATCAAAGTCGAGGTCGATGCGGCCATCTTTCACATCAACAGGCGTAACATCGCCTTTGACTTGAATACCACCAACAGAGAATTGGCCAAAGACTTGAGGGTGCATCAGAGAGCCTTTAACTTGAAGATCACTCTCAAGGTCGGCTTTCAATAAGCTGTATTCACCTAGAATTGGTTGTAAGAAATCAAGATGGAACGTGGTCAGCTTAATTGCCGCATCGACCATTTTGTCTTCGGCAAGAATATCCGGTAACGACACCGTGCCAGACAGGTCACCATTGTCGGAAACATCCAACTTAAAATCGGCATCCAGTTTGTTGTCTTTCAGTTGGGCATTCAATGCAACGCTTTCCCAACCCAGTGTGATTGGCTCACCCACTTGTTGAACAACCTGACCTTTCGGCATATCAACGCTTACCGTGACTTCAGGCTCATCTTGTTCAGACCACTTTGCATGAGCAGTCGCATTGACTAAGCCCTGTAATTGCGTCTCTTTAGGCACAAAGGCTTTAATCTGCTCGAAATCGAATTGATTGATGGCTACCTTGGCCTCACCCGATTTTCCGACACGAACGTCTTCATCCAAACACACGCTCGAACCCGATTGTTTCCAACAGTGCGCTTGAACATCGGCAAACTGTTTATCAACATCCGCATTTATCGCGACAGGTTGCTCTAACACCCAAGGACCTTGCTGAGTGGTGATTTTGACTCTGTCTAACGATCCATACCAAATAAGAGAAGGCTTTTGAATCAACTCTCCGGAAATAGCTAAGCTTGTAGACACGATGTCGGATATCACATCAAGTGTCACTGTGTGTTTCTTCTCACCACCACTCACCGTGAGATCAATGCTTTTTACGCTCTGATCTTGATAGGTTAGGTTGTTAGCTTTTAATTCAAGATCAGCTTGAGCTTCAGGCAATGGCAGAGGAACCACAGAACCATTAAGCGACAAGGATTCTAGTGTTGCTTCGTTATTCCAATCTACCTTATCCACATTTAGAGCGAGATCGACTTCAGGCTTTTTCGTTGGACCACTGAGCTGGATGTTACCAATCACTTTACCTTTCAAATCAGGGACGCTTTTTACAAGCTCAGGGAAGTGAATCTCAACACCCATGTCCCATTTCTTATCAAGCTCACCCTGAGCCTTAATCGAGTTAACACCGTGAGCTAAGTTCAAACCACTGGTTTTCAGTTTTGGTTCACCGCTCGCGCTGCGATCCGACGCTGACAACTGACCTTCGATATCCAGAGGGTATTCTCGCAAGATCCCTTCAATATCCAATTTAGGCAGTTCAATCGCCCAGCCGCCCGCTTCCGTCAACTCACCTGAGGTGACGATGTTTCCACTAATGTTGCCCTCAGCTTCTGGCCACTGCAGACCCGGTTGAATATCTTTGAGTGTCACGTCAGCTTGCCAGTTAACGAGACTCTTCCAGTTCGCTTTAACGACACCGTTAAGCTCACCGCCTAGCGTGTTGAGCTTTAGACGCTCGAGAACAATTTGTTCCGTCGTGCCTTTACCCTGTAGATCGATGGCTAATTCAGGGATTTCCTTACCATCGGCTTCACCTTTAAGAAGAACATTAAAACCATCTAGTGAGCCATCAGCTTTAAATTGCTCAATTGTCGCTTGGTAATCGCTTTTTCCGGTAAGGGGCCACTGTGCTTGTCCGCCCTCTAAAAGAAGGTCAAATGGCAGAGTCGGTTCTAAGGGTTGAATATCCCCAGACAACTTTGCCTCAATCAGCTCAGAAAATTGGGAGTCTAGGTTTAGCTTAGCCACGCTGCCTTGTGCTTTCAGAGACAACTTCTGCCCAACAAGGTCGGTTTCTTTCACCAACGCATCCAAAGAAAGTTCTAGCGGGTAACCGCCCTTGAGCTCAACCTTCGTGGTTAGATTGGCGCTTGCTTGTGGCATATCGAGTTCGAGAGTTGAAACATCAACCGTGTGTTTGCCCGCGCGAGCTTCTAGCCCAAGGTGGTTAACAACGATTGGTGTTTCTTGTTCTAAGGTGAAACGGTTGAGGTCAAAACGCTCCAACACAACCTGCAGAGGAATCCAGACTTCCGGCAATTCGATAGCCGTTTTAACGGCAGCTTTTGGCTCAACCTTTTCTGCTTGCGGTTCTTCTGTCGACTCAGCGAGTTTAACCTTAAGATCATTGAATAAGGTTGGCGATACAGTTAGCTTTTCGCCCTGCATACTCAAAGCCGTAGAGAACAAGCTCCATTCAATTTCATGCCCTAAGATATTCAACTTGATATCAGACAAAGCGATACGGTTGATTACGATTGGCAACGGTGTTTTTACCGATGTTACGGGCGGAGTAGGTTCTGTTTCTTCTGTAGAGGCCGGAGGCAGTTCAGTAAATGCGAAGTCCAATCCTTGAATCGCTAAACGATCGACACACAACTTAGGGTCGAGCAGACAGCGAGGATTAATCGCCAAGTTCAGCTTTTGAACTTTGGTGTCTATATGCAGGCTGTCATCTTTAAACTGAACATTATTAAGCGTAAAGCTCGGGAACAGAGCCCCTTTAGTGCTTTCCACTTTAAGCTGTGGCAACGCTTTTTCAGCGCCCCACAACACAGTGTTCAACCCTGGATTGGTGAACAAAACAAAACCTAGCAAGGCTATCAACAACAGCAAAATAGACGTCAATGAGATCGACGTCCACTTGATGTACTTGCCCATCACTTTGATCATAATTCTGGCCCTAAACTAAAGTGTAACTGGAACTCATCACCTTTTTCTGCATCTAGACCCCAAGCAAAATCTAAACTCACTGGACCAACAGGTGACGCCCAACGAACACCGACGCCGGTGCCGTGTTTCCATTCGGGTTTGTCATTAAATGCATCACCAATGTCGTAGAATGCTGCGCCCCACCAGTTTCCAACCAAGCGGTATTGGTATTCAAACGAGCTGGTTGCAATGAATTTGGCACCCGTTAGTGCGCCACTTTCATCTCGAGGAGAGATCGACTCATAACCATAACCACGAATGCTATTGTCACCACCAGCAAAGAATCTTAGGGAGGGAGATAGCTTATCAAACTCGTCGGCAAAGTTGCCGCCAAATTGAAGTCGAGTTAAGCCTCGGTGATTGTCGCCAATGCTTCGAATCCAAGCGGTTTGACCTTGAAAACGAACAACCTTAGTTTCAGATAACAAGGTATCATCACCCGCTTCAACCATAATGGTTTGTTTATCGCCCCACATCGGCATCGAACCGCCTCGCGTTCGAGTGCGTGAGAAAGAGATACCCGGCAGCACAAATTGCGCTAAATCATCCTGCAAACCTTGCTCATAGTTTTCGACCAAGTATCGAATGAAGACCGTGCGTTGCCAACCGTTATCCAGTCGCCAATATCTTTCTAGCGCTAAGTTTGACTCCAAACTCTTGGTATCACGATTATCCAAGTTTTTCATACCGTACTTAACTTGATAGTAGTCGTTCAGCACGTCATCCAGAGGGATTTTATAGGTAGCGGTAATCGTCTGTTCAGGTTTAGAAATCGACAGGCTGCTATTGAAGCTATGGCCTTGTTCATTAACCCAAGGTTTTTTCCACTTCAGAGTGCCTTTTACGCCAAGGTCGGTGGATACACCGATACCCGTTTCGATTTGGTTACGAGCTTGCGGAGCAAGGCTAACCTTCATCGGGATCTCTCGGCCTTCGCCTAACTGGCTTAAATCTGGTTCAACAAATACCGAGGAGAACCAATCCGTATTGGACAGGTTTTGGTTGTACTCACCGACTTTGGTGATTGAGTAAGGTTCGCCATCCTCAAATGGTTTAAGTGACTGCACCTTATCTTCTTCTATCTGGCTACCAGTAACCTGAGTAGTACCAAAGTGATAGCGGATACCACTGTTATAATGAAGACGAACATAAGCGCGGTTCAATTCAGGAGCGACTTCTAGCTTACTAAGATCATAAGCACCATCGAAGTAGCCTTTCGCTAAGCCAAGGTTGCGGATCGACGATTTCAAAGAGTCATAATTACCATGATTCAGAGTCGAACCTTTAGACAAGCTACTCTTCGCTATCAAGGCTAAAAAGTCTGGGTCATCCTTGGCTTCACCAGTTAGAACGATATCTGAAGTATAAATAACAACAGGCTCTCCCGGCTCAACCGTAACGGTCATTTCGGTATCATCTTCGGAGTGAGTAAATGTGATTTTAGGGTGGTAGTAGCCTAACGCATTCAGGGCTTCTTTAATCATAGATTCCAAGCGGGATTGGAATCTTAGTGAAACCGAATACTCTTCTTCAGGGATCGCACTCAGATAAGCATCAACATTATCCTCAAGCGCTCCATCTAGCCCTTTGATTTCAAGGGAAACGTCAGCGAAAGCGAGCGTCGATGACAATAGAGTGCCAATCAGAACTGGTAAAGTTTTTCTTATCATGTTTAATTGGTGAAGAAGTTATCAATACGTTAATAAGTGAAAAGAAATAATACCGCTAAATAGGCATTGAGTCTGTAATAAATCCTGGAATAACACGGTCTAATTTAAAGACTTATTCAATATTGACCAACAGTTAATATGAACCCACGTTAAATAAAAGCCAGCGCGGTAAACGTATGCGAAAAGGAATATAACATGCTAAACAAACAACAACTGGTTTCTGCAGCAACCGCACTACCGGGAAATGCTGACCCAATTCGAATCACTGAGCGCCATTTCGTCAATCAAACCGACCTGCTCGATGCACCCACGGGCTCTCAACAAGAAGTCCTGTTTGGTATGGGGTGCTTCTGGGGAGCTGAGCGTTTGTTTTGGCAATTGGATGGCGTTATTTCAACATCCGTTGGTTACGCTGGCGGATACACAGTTAATCCCACTTATGAACAAGTATGTACTGGGCAAACCGGCCATACCGAGGTCGTTCGTGTCATATTTGATAGTGAACAAACCTCTCTAGCTCGAATACTTGAAACCTTTTGGGAGCGTCATGACCCAACTCAAGGGATGCGCCAAGGCAACGATTTAGGGACTCAGTACCGTTCTGCGATTTACACCTTCAGTGAAGAACAACAATCTATCGCTGAGCACTCTAAACGTGAATATCAACGAGCAATGACTGAATCTTTAGGCAACGAGATCACGACGGAAGTTCTGCCTGCTGGAAAATATTTTTTCGCAGAAACCTACCACCAGCAATACCTAGCTAAAAATCCGAATGGGTATTGCGGGTTGGGTGGAACAGGTGTGTGCTTCCCTCCACAATAAAGTGCCGTTCGACATACCATCGTGAACGACACGCATTAAAAAAGGGCTTCCATCAGGAAGCCCTTTTCATTGTTAATCTATTCGGTGCAAGACAAATCGATAAAGCTCAGTTACACCGGCAACGCTGCAATGGTGCCGTTAACTTCTTTAAAAATAGTGAGCTTTTGTTTGTCTGAAACTTCAGGAAGTAGCACCTTGCCTTGGTCGAAGCGAAACTCTCCAATACCTTCAATAGCAAATTGGCCTTTGAACAGGACTTTAACGAAACGCGCCACCTGACGTGGACGGTAAGTAGAAAATTTTCTTAACATAATACAACCTCAATTCCATTTGAGTACTACAGTCACATACCTGAACAGCGTCGCTGTTCAAAGCACATTTAATCGCTAATTCCTTTAGCAAACAGCAAGATAATCTATTGTTCATCTTGATATTGATGCATTATACCTTTTGGTAACAAGCCTGCAACTTCTTTCTACGTCGTACGATAAAAAAGTTAAAGAGGCATTTTTCAAATTTCATATTATACTTCCTGTGCAAACCAATAAGCGGAACAAAAATATAATGAAAAACAAAACTCTACTGGCTTTTCTAGCCGCAGCCTCTCCACTCTTCGCCAATGCTCACAACCTATCAGTAGGCGCTACCCTGCCTGCCGTCGATGTGAGTAACTATGGTGAGATTGTTCTAAACGACGGAAATACTGGATATCAAGCTTGGGCAACCAATGATCTTCTAGGTAAAGTTCGCGTCGTTCAAGCTATCGCTGGCCGCAGCAGCTCTAAAGAGCTCAACGCACCACTGATGGCAGCCATTACCGCATCGAAATTCTCAGAAGACAGCTACCAAACCACCACTATCATCAACCAAGATGATGCGATTTGGGGTACTGGGTCTTTTGTTAAGTCCTCTGCCGAAAGCAGCAAAGAAGAATTTCCATGGTCTTCTATGGTCCTAGATGAAGACGGCGCCGTTGCGTCAACATGGGCTCTAAAAGAAGAAAGCTCAGCGATTATCGTTCAAGACAAGCAAGGTAAAATCTTGTTTGTAAAAGAAGGTGCATTAAACGAATCAGAAGTCACTCAAGTCATTGAGTTGATTAAAGCGAGCCTTTAATAAGATATTCGCGTCTTTTTCGAGACCTAACCAAAGGATATTGTTATATTATAACAGTATCCTTTTTTTAATTCTGTGGTTAATCATCCTGATGTGGCAAAACACACCCAACAATGTGAAACGCAAAACAGGCTTCTTGCTTGGGCTTATGCTCATGTTAAGCGTGTTAGCCGCAACACACATTGTGGATATCGCACCAGAGCACCACACTTCACACCATTGTGAGCTGTTTTCGCTTAATCAGTTCATCACAGCGCACTCACTACCACAGATTCCAGAGTTCCATTCGGAATTTACTGTCGCTATTACAGAGTCAGTAACTTCACTACAGCGGCTATATTTCGCTTATTTGGCACGCTCACCTCCTGTAAATATCGCTTAATTACCACTACTTTTTAATTAACCTTTATTCAGGAAAAAACATGAAACCTACTTTTTTAGCCGTTGTTATCGGCATGACTGTCTCTACAAATGCTCTAGCTAACGAAGAATTCCGCTCTCATGATGCACACGTACATGGCCAAGTTGAAGTAAACATCGCGCAAGATGGGCAAGAATTGCTTGTTGAAGTAACAGCTCCAGGCGCAGATGTGGTTGGGTTTGAACATGCTCCAAAAACTGCAGAACAGAAGAAAGTGTTTGAACAGGCTATCGCACAATTAAACAAGCCAGAAGAGCTGTTTAGTTTTAACAATGCGAGTTGTACTCTGAAGTTCAAGTCAGTAGCAAACACCTTAGAAGGCGGTCATGACGACCATGAAGGCCATGACCATGCGGAACACGGTTATGGCGACCACAAAGACCATGATCACGCTGAACACGATCATGACGACCACAAAGACCATGACCACGCTGAACACGCTGAACACGATCATGATGACCACAAAGAC
The DNA here is from genome assembly GCF_041471945.1 of Vibrio sp. 10N.261.51.A4. Lineage (NCBI taxonomy): Bacteria > Pseudomonadati > Pseudomonadota > Gammaproteobacteria > Vibrionales > Vibrionaceae > Vibrio > Vibrio sp. 10N.261.51.A4. Next base: position 36,557 of record NZ_JBFRPJ010000021.1, on the reverse strand, counting down.
CATGACCACGCTGAGCACGATCATGATGACCACGAAGGTCACGACCACCACGATCACTCAGAAGGTGGCCACGGTGAGTTCACTGTTGAGTACCACTATGAATGTTCAGATGTTGCTAAGCTAGACACAGTTAGCACTCAGTGGTTCTCTAAGTTCAGCAACACTGAAAAAATGACGGTGAACCTACTAACAGACACAGCTCAAGTACAAGAAGTGCTTAACGCAGAGCGTATTAGTTTCCGATTCTAATCACTCCTAGATCGGATTAAACGTAAAATAAACAGCCAGGTAAGTCATCGCTTACTTGGCTGTTCAAATCGGTGTGTTCCTGGGAATTTATGTTTCAAATTACTGTCCAGTAGATACACCGCTTTAATTATTGGAGCTAGCATGTCTTCTGACAGTTCATCACTTGTGGTCAAACTCGAAAATATCAGCTTTCGTTGGAAGCCTGAATTACCACCAACGCTAGAGATCCCCTCTCTTCACATCCAAGCCCAAGAGCACCTTTTTATTAAAGGGCCAAGTGGTTGTGGAAAATCAACTTTGTTAGGGCTACTGACCGGAATCAACCAAGCTGAGCAAGGAGAAGTCTCTATCCTTGATCAAGACCTCACTCAGCTTACACCTCGTCAAAGAGATAAATTCAGAGCCGATCATATTGGTTATATTTTCCAACAATTTAACCTGCTTCCTTATCTATCAGTTATCGATAACGTGACGCTTCCTTGCCAGTTTTCACAGATTCGTAAACAGCAAGTCGCTGAAAGCCAGAAAAGCTTACAAGAGACGGCTCGAGAGTTGTTACTCAGATTAAAACTACCTCAAGCTTTAATGGACAAGCCCGTTACCGAGTTAAGCATCGGTCAACAACAACGTGTTGCTGCCGCTCGTGCTTTGATCGGCCAACCCAAAATCATTATTGCCGACGAGCCAACCTCGGCTTTGGATCATGACAACCGAGAAGCTTTTATCGAACTGTTGTTAGAACAAGCCAACCAGGCAGGTTCTACTCTTATCTTTGTTAGCCATGATCCAACACTAGAAAAATTATTTACTCGAACCATAGATTTAAAAACCGTTAACCAAGCTAAGGTTGTCGTATGAAAGTAATTACTCACTTAGCCTTAAAAAGCGTACTCAACCGTAAAGCCACGGCTATTCTCACCATTCTCACGGTGGCGGTATCTGTCATTCTCTTGCTCGGCGTAGAACGCGTTAGAACCGAAGCTAAGAGCAGCTTCGCCAATACGATTTCAGGTACTGACCTTATCGTCGGTGGCCGCTCTGGTCAGGTAAACCTGCTGCTTTATTCCGTATTTAGAATCGGTAATGCGACCAACAACATCGACTGGAAAAGCTATGAAGAATTTAGCCAGCACAACGCAGTAAAGTGGGCGATACCAATATCATTGGGCGATTCACACAAAGGCTTCCGTGTGATGGGTACAAATCATAGTTACTTTGAAAACTATCGCTATGGAAGTAAGCAATTACTTACTTTCCAACAAGGTAAAGAGTTTAATCAGCTATTTGACGTAGTGATTGGTGCCGACGTCGCGAAGAAGCTAGATTACAAAATAGGTGATCAAATCATTCTTGCGCACGGTATCAGCGATGTGGCGTTCAGCCGTCACGATAATCTGCCCTTCAAGATTGTGGGAATACTCGCGCCAACAGGAACACCAGTAGACAAAACCGTACACGTATCGCTAGAGGCAATCGAAGCAATTCATGTTGGCTGGGAATCAGGTGCCAACCTCGGGCACACACCGAATGCTGAAGCGCTAAAGCAACGTGACTTCCAACCGAAGCAGATTACCGCGATGATGGTTGGCCTTAAATCGAAGATCCAAACCTTCGCACTGCAACGAGAAATCAATAACTACCGCCAAGAACCTTTAAGCGCCATTATGCCGGGCATTGCGCTTCACGAATTGTGGGGAATGATGGCTGTAGCAGAACAAGCACTACTGATTGTTTCAGGGTTTGTTGTCGTCGCCGGTTTATTGGGCATGCTCAGTAGCCTACTCACTAGCTTGCAAGAAAGGCGCCGAGAGATGGCCATCCTACGTGCGATGGGCGCAAGACCTCGTCATGTGTTTGGTTTACTGATCAGTGAAGCCAGTGCGCTAACCTTCCTTGGCATTACATTAGGTGTTGCAGTATTGTTTGCGCTGATCGCAGTGGTTGCTCCTATTGTGCAACAAAGTTATGGTATCAACATATCGATATCCGCAATCACACCGCATGAGTGGAAACTGCTTATGCTGGTACAAGTTGCTGGAATCATTATCGGCTTTATTCCCGCTTTCAGGGCTTACCGCCAGTCATTGTCTGATGGCATGACGATTCGAATCTAAAATAGGAACCTACGATGCAACGCAAATTCCTACTGATACTTGGGCTACTTCTGTTCCCATTTATCAGTACAGCTCACGCTGAAACCACTCAGAATGACGAATCGGTATTAACACTTGAATGGATTGATTTGATTCCAGAATCAGAACGTGCTCAGCTAGATTCATTTGGTATGCCGATGGTTGACCACAATAGTATGGACAAACCTCAACAATCGACACTTGGTGCTGTTCGCCCAGAGCTGAATGGCAGCACAGTGAAGATTCCTGGCTTTGTGATTCCATTGGAAGGTGATGAGAATATGATCACTGAGTTTCTGCTGGTACCGTACTTTGGCGCATGTATCCACGTGCCACCGCCGCCACCGAACCAAATCATCTACGTGAAGTTCCCGAAAGGTGCACCAATACAGCAGTTATGGGATGTGATCTATTTGGTCGGAACGCTGAAAACTGAGTCAATCAGCCATGACTTAGCGCAAACCGGTTATCTTATTGAAGGTACTGCGATTGAAGAGTATGACGACATGTAGTCATTAGAAGGGTGGCTCAAGGATGAGCTGCCGTCACTGAACGAGTGTGATCATTCAATAACAGTTTAATAACGATAATTTTCTTCTGAATTACGCGATGTAATTAGATAAGTAAGCTAGAACAGCGACATAAATCGCGAGTAATAACCCTATACTAAGCTGTTTCTTCAGCTTGTTATCATTGACTTGATTCATAACTCCTCCTTGAGAATTACAACAAATTTAACATTTTATTATCATTAACAAAAGTAAAAATTTGTTGAAACCTTCAACTATGCTCGCAAAATCTAGCCACCAATAAGATAAAGAGTTACATTTTAGACAGTTATACCAATCACAATAAGTAAGTGTTCAGAAATAGCGTAGGAAAAAGCCTTGAGAACAAGGCGGAGCTTTTTGATAAGTAGTTATTCTACAATCAAAAATTGTAGCTCAGTTATCAAGCGTTTTAACAAGCTAGGCTGAGCAATTATTTACTACGATTGGTTTTGAGTCGTCTCCTAACGGTACTCTTATGTCAAAAACCAAACAGCCAGTGATCATTGAGCATGCTAGCGACACACAGCATAAGCATGAGAAAAAGCCTCATATTGCCGACAGTGCCAGCAGAATGCTGCACATCGCACAAAGCTTCGGCCTCGATTTCTTAATTAGTCATAGTGCCAAGCCAAAGGATAAAGCTGAGAGTACGCTTATCGAACGGGCACTATTGCGAGAGAAAAAACGTAGAGAGCTTCGCCAAAAGAACCTAGAACAGATTCTAAAGTTGGCGCACTCTTCATGTAAGGATGAAGCGGCTGGAGACCCGGATCAGGACTGGTTATACCGTTTCTTCGACATGGCACAAGAGATCCACAATACATCGATGCAGAGGCTATGGGCTCAAGTACTGAAACGAGAAGTCACCAACCCAGGCTCGACGTCGATGAAGGCACTGCAAATCTTAAAAGACATGACACCAAAAGAAGCGTTAACCCTACAAAGGGCAGCATCACTGGGTTGTAGCTTTGGTAGCGATAACAGCAGAAAGCTCTTACTCGGCTTTAAATCTCATGCTGGGCTATTCAACTTTGGCAAAAGGGACACCACCAACACCATCAACCTTGGTGGGCACAACCTGCCCTACTCCAGCTTGCTCCACTTGATAGAGCTCGGGATTATTCTGGGCACAGAATTAGAATCCGGAGAGATTGATTTCGATCCAGCCCTGCACCTAACCTATCAAGGTAAGAGCATGTCACTGGCACCATTATCAAAAGGCGTGAAGCTGGTTTACTACCGATTCAGCCCTACAGGCAATGAGCTTTGTACCTTGCTCGGTAACAAGCCAAACACGCAGTATTACGATCAACTGATTGCACTATTGAGCCAGAAATTCACAGTACAGACAGAAGTGAAAAGCAGCGTAAATTACACCGTCTAGACACTCGACGGAGCTAAAATTGACGGTGTAAAAAGTGAAGTATAGAGAGGAATAAAGAGAATCTAGAGGATAGGTTTCTTGTCTCGGTAAACTAAGGCTGCACTATTTATCGGTCGTGAATAAACAGATAAACAGCTGAGTAGCCTTAGTCATACCAACGATCTCAGTTGGCTAAGATATTTCGCTTCTCCAACGCATCAATACACAGTTCGACCAATTCATCGAGTGTCTTCTCACCTGCAGGTAGATCAATCTCAGGGTTCTGAGGCGCTTCGTACACTGAACTAATACCTGTGAAGTTCGGGATTTCTCCGGCACGTGCTTTCTTATACAGACCTTTAGGATCACGCTGTTCGCAAACCTCTAATGGAGTATTGACGAACACCTCAAGAAACTCACCTTCCGGCAATAAATCTCTCACGAGTTGCCTTTCAGCTTGATGCGGAGAAATAAAGGCTGACAACACGATCAAGCCTGCATCTGCCATCAATTTAGCAAGCTCACCAATACGACGGATGTTCTCTCGACGATCTTGCTCAGAGAAGCCAAGGTCGCTACATAAGCCATGACGCACATTGTCACCATCCAATAAATAAGTATGGTAACCAAGCTGTGCCAAACGATTTTCTAATGCTCCAGCGACTGTCGATTTACCAGAACCAGACAACCCCGTGAACCAGAGCACGGCTGGCTTTTGTGATTTCAGATCCGCGCGAAATGTTTTATCAATCGAGTGTTGATGCCACACAACATTCTCATCTTTGGGTTTGAGTACTGCGGTCATAATTAGTCCTTTAAATAAACAGCATTAAAATGGGAAAAAATAAGGAATTAGGGTCAGCACCAAGCCCGAATATACAATCGAGATTGGAATGCCGATACGTAGGTAATCCGTTAAATGGTAATTACCTACGCTATAAACAAGTAAGTTGGTTTGATAACCGTATGGAGATATAAAACTGGCACTGGCACCAAACAGTACCGCCATGATGAACGGCATAGGGTCAACGCCATAACCTACTGCCATACTGTAGCCAATCGGAAATGAGAGTGCTGCAGCCGCATTATTGGTCACCAGCTCTGTCAAAACCAAAGTCATAAAGTAGGTAGCAACTAACGCACCGAATACGCCCCAGCCATTAAACGCCTCCATAAACATCAGCCCCATCCGCTCAGATAAACCCGATGAAATCATCAGTTGAGCAATAGAAAGTGCAGAGCCCACGATCACCACAATATCAACTGGGAAACGGCGGCGGAGCTCACCCAGCTGCACCACGCCAAATGCCACCAGCAACAGTAGAAAACCAGCTAAGCCTTTGATAATAGGTACTGCATCGATAAGGGCTAAACCAATCACGCTAGCAAAGCCGAGCAACACGAACGTCGATTTGTCGGCATCAAGCTTGGCACTTGAATCTAAGTCATTCATCAACACAAACTCTTTGTTGTGTTGTTGGCGCTGTTCTTCAAAGCGTTTACCTGGAACCAAAATCAAGGTATCACCAGCGGTCAATGTGATATTCCCTAGCCCACCTTCTAGGCGTTCATGGCCACGACGAATAGCAACCACAACCGCATCGAAACGATCTCTAAATTGGCTGGTTTTCAGGGTTTTGTTACAGAAGCTTGCCGACGAACTCACCACCACTTCAACAAAGCTCTGGCCATTCAAATGATGCTGACCAAACAGGGTTAAACCTTGGATTTCTTGCAGTGTTGCAACACTCTCTACATCACCACAAAACAGCAATCGGTCGCGAGCTTGAAGAATAAAATCAGGGTCAATCGACGCGGTGGTCTTACCGTCTCGAATCACTTCCGCTAAGAACAGTTTTCTCAATGCTCTGAGGTTGTTTTCACTTACGCTACGGCCAACTAATGGAGAACCTGGCTCAACTCGCGCCTCGAGAAAGTAAGGCAGATCATCTTGAGAACCATCATCGTAGCTGGGTAGAAAATAGCTAAGAGGAATAAGGATCAATACCCCACCGACCAAAACCGCTAAACCGATCAAGGTAGGTGTGAAAAAGTTTAAGCTCGGTAAACCTGCATCTTCAACAAAACTATTGATGATCAAATTGGTAGAGGTGCCGATCAATGTCAGGGTGCCACCTAAGATGGCAGCGTATGACAAAGGGATAAGTAACTTAGACGGCGCGTGCTGTTGATTACGTTTGATCGCCCCGATCAAAGAAACAACCACCGCGGTGTTATTAGTAAAAGAAGAAAGTAACGCTGTAGAAATACCCAACTTCGCAACCACGGTACCTAGCCTACCTTCAGAGATATTGCGGCTAACCCAGCTGATTAAGCGAGTTTTCTCTAACGCACTTGATGCGAGGATCAGAAGAATTAAAGTCAGTAACGAGGAGTTAGTGAAGTTATTAGCCAAGCTCGACAAGTCGATCATGCCAGCCATAAAAGCAATAAACGCCGCGCCAGCAAAGATAAAGCTTGGCTTAATACGGGTAACGAGCAGGCAAGTAATAATGCCGAGCAAAATCGCTAATACAAATCCTTGTTGCCACATATACCCGTCCTTTATGGCGGAAACGATCGGTTTCCGCCTGATTCAATAAGCTGTTACTTGGTCGTTTATGACTTCAGTAGTTGGCTTAGATCTTTGGCATCCCAATGAGGGAAATGTTTGCGAACCAATGCGTTGAACTCAAGTTCAAATGCAGAGAAGTTACCGACTTGCTGTTCAACAGAGTCCAAACGGTCTCGAATCAAACCCGCGCCAACCGTCACGTTGGTTAGTCGGTCGATAACGATGAAGCCACCGGTATCGGCACTTTCACGGTATTTATCCAGCGCGACAGTCTCGTTCAATGACCATTCACACAAACCAATACCATTCAATGGCAACTCATCGACAGCGTGAGTCGATAGGTTGTTGATGTCGTATTGGTGACGAACCGTTTCAACCTGACCAACGGTTTTCTTGCCTGCGATCTTGATGTCGTAAGCTTTGCCCGGTTGCAATGGTTGCTCTGTCATCCACACGATGTCAGCCAATACGTGGTTAGTGGATTCAATCTGCGCGTTTTCTAGCACAATCAAATCACCACGACTGATATCAATCTCATCTTCAAGGGTCAGTGTTACTGCCAAGCCCGCTTGCGCAGACTCCAAATCACCATCAAAAGTTACAATGCGTGCAACCTTAGAGGTTTTACCCGACGGCAGCGCCTTGATTTCATCACCGACACTGACACAGCCAGAGGCAACGGTGCCAGCAAAACCGCGGAAGTCTAAGTTAGGACGATTGACGTACTGAACTGGGAATCGGAATTCACCTGCCGAACGCTTTTGGTCAATGTCGACGTTCTCTAACACTTCTAGCAGAGATGGGCCTTCGAACCATGCAAGCTCTTTACTTGGTGCAGCAACGTTGATGCCTTCAAGCGCCGATACTGGCAAGATCTGAATATTGGTTTCGCCTTCTAGGTTTTCTGCAAACTCTAGGTATTCATCGCGAATTTCTTCAAAACGATCTTGCGCGTAATCCACGAGATCCATCTTGTTTACAGCAACGATGAAATGCTTCAAACCAAGCAGGTTAGAGATAAACGAGTGACGACGTGTTTGATCCAGAACGCCCTTACGAGCATCAATCAAGATCACCGCCAGATCACACGTTGAAGCGCCTGTTGCCATGTTGCGCGTATACTGCTCATGCCCAGGAGTATCAGCAATAATGAACTTACGTTTTTGAGTCGAGAAGTAGCGGTAAGCCACATCGATCGTGATCCCTTGCTCACGCTCAGCCTGCAGACCATCAACAAGCAGTGCCAAATCAGGTTTCTCACCTGTCGTTCCCACTCGTTGGCTATCCGAGTGAACCGCCGCTAGCTGATCTTCATAAATCTGTTTTGTATCATGGAGTAAGCGACCGATTAGCGTACTTTTACCGTCATCTACCGAGCCACAAGTTAAAAATCTAAGCATAGATTTATGCTGATGCTGACTTAGATAACCTTCAATCCCTAGTTCAGCCAATTCGGCTTCTACTGCACTATTCATTTTTCTTTCCTTAGATTCTTAGAAATAACCTTGGCGCTTTTTCAGCTCCATAGAGCCCGACTGATCATGGTCAATCGCTCGACCTTGACGCTCACTAGACGTCGCCACCAGCATCTCTTCAATAATGCCCGTTAGCGTATTCGCCTCAGATTCAACCGCTCCGGTTAATGGGTAACAGCCTAAAGTACGAAAACGAACGCTTTTCTCTTCAATCACTTCACCTTCTTGCAGCTCCATACGGTCATCATCAACCATGATCAGCATGCCATCACGCTCAACTACAGGGCGTTTGTCTGAAAGGTAAAGTGGAACAATATCGATGCTCTCTAGATAGATGTATTGCCAGATATCGAGCTCAGTCCAATTAGATAGCGGGAAGACACGAATGCTTTCGCCCTTATTAACCTGACCGTTGTAGGTGTGCCAAAGCTCTGGACGCTGGTTTTTTGGATCCCACGTATGGTTCTTATCACGGAAAGAATAAACACGTTCTTTCGCACGAGATTTTTCTTCATCACGACGCGCACCACCAAAAGCCGCATCGAACCCATACTTGTTTAACGCCTGCTTAAGGCCCTGTGTTTTCATGATGTCAGTGTGCTTCGAAGAACCATGTACAAATGGGCTACAACCCATCTCAATACCTTCTGGGTTCTTATGTACTAAAAGGTCGAAGCCGTACTTTTTAGCCGTACGATCACGAAACTCAATCATCTCGCGGAATTTCCAATCCGTATCTACATGCAATAGCGGGAATGGAATCTTGCCTGGATAAAACGCTTTGCGAGCTAAATGAAGCATCACAGAAGAATCTTTTCCGATGGAGTACATCATCACTGGGTTATCAAACTCAGCCGCTACTTCACGGATAATATGAATACTTTCCGCTTCGAGCTGTTTTAGGTGGGTTAAACGTTCTTGGTCCATTTCAGTGCTTCCTTTAAGGCTCGCGTTACGAGCAATTCATTACTTGGTCTTGCCAAGCATGGGATTTAACTCATCCACTTGAGTGAATGGGAGTATTGGCACTAGAAGAAAACAGAAGCTTCGTGTTGAGCTATCCTTGCTATTCGTCTGCCTGATACGTCCTTGATATAGGCATTATGACGAGCCTCTCATATTACTGGAAATTCTAAAATTTCATTTTTTATTCGAAAAGCTGATAAGGGATTGAATTTATCGATAAGCAGGTGAAATGAATGGACTAATATTATCGATATCAGTTGCACATCGATTAATCAGGTTTGGGAGGCGTCTTGCAGAACACCATAAAGTAGTCGATCTAAGTCACGAATTAACATTCGTTGTAATCATTGTTTCATTCCATTTTGTTACATTACGCAACGAATTTTCTACTATCCACTTTGGAGCTACAAAATGAAAGTTGCAATGAAACCTTTGTCATTGGCTGTGCTTGCGGGTCTTGGTTTGACTCTAGCAGGCTGTACAACAACACCAGATACCGATGAAGTGATTAAACTACGTGTCGTAGAGACAACGGACATCCATACCAACCTAATGGATTACGATTACTACAAAGACAAGCCATCGAAAAAAATCGGCTTAGCACGTACTGCAACTCTAGTAAAAGAAGCTCAAAACGAAGTAACCAACAGCGTATTAGTTGATAACGGTGACTTGCTGCAAGGTAGCCCAATGGGTGACTACATGGCAGACAAAGGCATCGAAGCGGGTGAAGTTCACCCTGCATACAAAGCTATGAACCAGCTAAGCTACGACGCTGCAAACATAGGTAACCACGAATTCAACTACGGTCTTGATTTCCTAGAAGAGTCAATCAACGACGCTGATTTCCCGTACATCAGTGCTAACGTTTACGACGCAAAAACCAAAGAACACTACTTCACACCTTACATCATCAAGACGCACACGTTTGAAGATACTGCAGGCGTAGAGCATGAAGTAAAAGTCGGCTACATCGGTTTCGTTCCACCACAAATCATGACGTGGGATAAGAAGAACCTTGAAGGTAAAGTAATCGCTCGTGACATCATTGAGACGGCTAACGAGTTAGTGCCTCAAATGAAAGCGGAAGGCGCTGAAGTTATCGTTGCTATCCCTCACTCAGGCGTATCAACTGACCCATACAAAAATGGCGAAGAGAACTCAACGTTCTACCTATCTGAAGTAGATGGCATTGATGCGATCGCATTCGGCCACTCTCACGCAGTGTTCCCAGGTAAAGGTTTTGATGACATTCAAGGCATCGACAACGAAACGGGCACAATGAACGGCGTTGCGGCAGTAATGCCAGGTCGTTGGGGTAGCCACGTTGGTGTTATGGACCTAACACTGGCACAAAAAGACGGTAAGTGGGAAGTCGTTAAAGGCCAATCAGAAGCACGCCCTATCTACGACAAGATCGAGAAGAAATCTCTTGCTGCGGCTGATGAAGGCATCGTAACAGCACTAGAAAAAGACCACGCTGGTACTCGTGAGTTTGTTAACCAACCGATTGGTAAAGCAGACGATGTGATGTACAGCTTCTTGTCTCTAGTACAAGACGATCCAACAGTTCAAATCGTTAACCTTGCACAGAAAGATTACGTTGAACAGTTCATCCAAGGTGACCCTGACCTAGATGGTACGCCAGTACTTTCCGCGGCTGCACCATTCAAAGCTGGTGGCCGTAAGAATGACCCAGCGAACTTCACTGAAGTTGAATCTGGTCAACTGACATTCCGTAACGCAGCTGACTTATACCTTTACCCGAACACACTAGTTGCGATGAAGGTAACAGGTCACGAAGTAAAAGAGTGGCTTGAGTGTTCTGCTGGTCAATTCAACCAAGTTGATGTTAACTCAACAGCACCACAACAGTTGATCGAGTGGGAGAACTTCCGCACTTACAACTTCGATGTTATCGACGGTGTTGATTACCAAATCGACGTAACTCAACCTGCGAAATACGATGCAAACTGTAAAGTCGTTAACCCTGACTCACAGCGTATTGTTGGCCTAACTTACCAAGGTAAGCCAATCGACATGAAGCAAGACTTCCTGATCGCAACCAACAACTACCGTGCATACAGCGCTAAGTTCCCAGGCACAGGTGAAGACTTCATCGCATTTGATGCACCAGATGAGAACCGTACTGTTCTTGCAAACTACATCTCTCGCGTAAGCAAAGAACAAGGTCAAGTGAGCCCAAGCGCAGATAACAATTGGTCATTTGCACCAATCAAAACGGATAACAAGCTAGATATCCGCTTTGAAACATCTCCAAGCGACAAAGCAGCAGAGTTCATTAAAGAGAAAGGTCAATACCCGATGAAACGTGTTGCGACTGACGATGTTGGTTTTGCTGTTTACCAGATTGACCTAACTAAATAGATTGCTTAAGTAATCCATAGTTAACGTTCTGAAAGGCTGAGTTTTACGACTCAGCCTTTTTCTTTTCTTCTAAATGTTCAGCCCAAAGCCCTAATTTTCGAACGACAAACTCTCGTTCAACCCGCTTCCAAATGCCACGCCTTCAGCTTCAAAACAGCAGTCAAACAGCAGTCAAACAGCAGTCAAACAGCAGTCAAACAGCACGACTCAAACCACCAATTGAATGAATCCAACACAAAAAAACACTAATCAGCTGTAAGTTTTTATCTGCTCCTCCTGTCTATTTAATTTACCACACTCAATGAATGGTGGTTAAGCCATTCATCTATAGGATAGATAAGGACATTTAATGAGCACCGTCGAGAGCATTCAAGCATGGTTACATTCAGGGGAGGAGTCGCTGCTATGGCTGATGCTTGGCATCATCGCGCTTTCTTATCTGCTTGAAGATCTTGCGATTGTTACGGCGGCAGGTATCGCGACTCAAGGTCTAATACTTCCTCAATATGCGCTGCTTGCTATTTTCATCGGTATTGCCACGGGTGATCTCGGTCTTTATTACCTGGGTAAATCAGGACGTTACTTCCGAGGTGTTCGATATAAAGCCCTCACTAATAAGTACTTTCGTTCGCTTCGTACCAAATTACGTCAGAACGCATTCAGCAGCCTTTTTGTTATCCGCTTTATTCCCGGGCTTCGTACCGTCGGCTTTACCTTAAGTGGCTTTTTCGCCATCCCACTGCCTACTTTCTTGTTTGCCGTGATTAGTGCCACTGCGCTCTGGACTGGCATTGTCTTCTCTGCCATCTACTATTTAGGGACATCAGCGTGGCTGCAAGCCTCTGAATATCAATGGATCATCATCCCGTGTGCCATCGCTTTGCTGTTTATCGGCAATCGATTAATGAATAGAACCTACTCTAGAGGATTATCATGAGTTCACCGCAAGATATTCGCATCATTCCAGCACATCAAATTAATGCAGGCATGCCTTTGCTTGAAAAAGATACCGTGCGCAGCGTCTCTCCTTATGAGTTTCTTCCAACTTGGTTCTTCTACACGCCAGTGGTGATTCAAAGCCTGATGCAAGGGTTACGGCACTTTGACTGGGCACTGCCGCTCATCGCCAACCCAAGCATCAAGTTAAGCGGTATGGTAGGCGAATCAAAACACGAGATATTAAGCCTTGCCGGATCTTCAAGTCAGCGTTGGATCTCTCCGTTTGTCACCCTCACCAAAACGGATCTCAACGGTAAGAAACAAGCCGAAGACGCACGCAGCGCACTCATACAAACGGATCTTGATTTCCCTATCGTGGCTAAGCCGGATCTTGGCTGTCGAGGTGTTGGCGTTAAGCTGATCAACAACCAAGTTCAACTTGAGCAATATGTCGAATCTTTCCCAAATAATGCTCGCTTTCTACTGCAAAAAAAGGCGCCTTATCAAGCCGAAGCGGGTGTTTTCTACGTTCGTTACCCAAATAAAAAGCAAGGTGAGATCATCTCGATCACACTCAAATATGCGCCAATGGTGATGGGTGATGGCAAGTCGACACTCAAGCAGTTAATTGAAAACAGCCCGCGCGCTGGGCAGCTCAGCCACCTGTATCTACCAAGGCATGAAGATAAATTGGATCAAGTGCTCGCAGAGGGTGAAGAGTTCCAACTCGCGTTTGCAGGCAGCCATAGCCGTGGCTGTATCTTCCGAGACGGTAATCAATACATCACTCAGGCTCTAACAGAACGCTTAGACGAGATATTCGACGACTTCGATGGCTTTCACTTTGGTCGACTCGACGTCAAATTCAAGGACATGCACAGCCTAATGAACGGCGAGGACTTCACTATCCTTGAGGTCAATGGCGCAAGCAGTGAGGCCGGGCACATCTGGGATCGCAACACCCCATTACGAGAGATATTTTCTACGCTACTACTGCAATACCGCATTCTTTTTGATATTGGCGCTCAGCAAAAACAACGAGGCCATAAGACTCCTTCTTTCAAAAGCTTATTCGCTGCGTGGCAAGAAGAGCGACGCCTTGTTCAACAATATCCGACCACTGACTAACTTTGTACGAGGACCATGAATGAACCCCATAGCCCAACCGAGCGCCCTCACTTCTTTCTCTCCTAGTATCAAAGGAGCGGTAGAGATATTGAATCAGGGTCTAGAGTTTTTGTTAGCGATATCTGACAGCGACTATCTGACACGAGCAAAGCCGCACGTCACAAGCTCTATTGGTGAGCATACTCGTCACACGCTCGATCTTTTTCACGCTTTAATTTTAAAAGAGAATGCGACCGTTGATTACAACACTCGCCGTCGTGGTCATCCCGTCGAATACGACCGCTCAATTGCAGTAAAAGAGATCCATTATGTGATCAACTGGCTTGAACGACTAGACCGCAGAGATCTCGAAGCGCCTATCATGATCCAAACCGAAGTTTCAATGGATACACAAGTATTCGCCAGCCTGCCTTCTACGTTAGAAAGAGAGGTCACCTTTGCTGCTCTGCATGCCAATCATCACTACGCGATGATCAAGGTGATCACCACCTTCCTAGACGTCGAAACATGCAATACCTTTGGTTATGCCCCAACCACCAGCAGCTATCTGAGGGAGCAATAATCATGTGTTCAGTATCTTGGCTGCTTGAAGAAAATGGTTATCAGGTCTTTTTTAACCGTGACGAACAAAAGACGCGAGCACTAGCAATGCCACCTAAACAGTATCGAGTCAACGGTGTCGATATCATCATGCCACTCGACCCAACTGGCGGTGGTAGCTGGATCAGTATCAATGAGTTCGGGCTTTCGCTATGCCTACTCAATAACTATCAAGGCATAGTGCCTGTTGGACCTTTAGTCAGCCGTGGTTTGCTACTCAAGAATCTATCATCGAGTCGTAACATCAGTCAGCTCTCTGAAGCGTTTCACAAGCTAGACCTACACTCTTTTGCCCCATTTACCTTGCTAGCTTTCGCGCCCAATCTAACCCAACACAATGGTCTGGTTATCGCCTACATGTGGGATGGTATTCAACAGAAAATAGTCGACACTGATTCTCCACTCTTCTCATCCGGTGTTGATTTAGAGCGAGTGCAAGCCTACCGACAAGCAAAATATGATCAGCTCATGGCGGCAGGTAAGAATCAACAGAACTTACTGATGTTCCACTCTCACCATCACAATGAGCAACCTCATTTAGCGACCTGTATGCATCGCGAAGACGCACATACCGTGAGCTTTACACACTTACGTAACCTGCATGGTCAAGCCTCTATGTTTTATGCACCCGGCTCACCATGCGAACCCATTAAACCATGTCAGATAAATCAGCAGCGCTTTACCTTTGATTTATCACCCGCAATCAATCTATAGATGGAGTCCATCATGAGAAAACTATTCACCATGGTTCTGCTACTTGTTAGCCCGTACGTATTTGCCGCCGATGAAATCTATACCGGCTTCTTTAGCAGTAAGGCACTCGATGGCTACGATACCGTGGCTTATTTCACGTCTGGGAAGCCTGTTGAAGGGAGCAAGAAGTTCAGCACAGAGTACAAAGGCGCGGACTGGTATTTCTCTTCTGAAAAGAATCTGACTTTATTTGTTAATAATCCTGAAAAATATGCCCCTCAATATGGTGGTTATTGCGCATGGGCCGTTTCTGCCAAAAACGACTTCGCACCAGGTGACCCACAGTATTGGACCATAGTTGATGACAAACTTTATCTTAACTACGACCAAGAGATTAAGCAGCGCTGGGAACAAGACCAAGCACAGCATATTCAACAAGCCGATAAAGTTTGGCCGCAACTGATTAAGTAAGGTAATTTCATTATGATTGATAGTCCTTTTCGTTTACCACGTTACACGCCTTTTGGTTTAGGTGAGTCTGTTGTCGAGTGGGCAACTGGGCTATCTAAGCTAGACCGACTCTACCAAGATCGTAAAAACGAGTTATCTAGCTTCGAATTCATGAATTACACTCTGTCGGCGCTCAATATCGACTACTCGGTTGCATCGGGAAGCACGGAAAACATCCCGGAAGAAGGGCCTGTCGTGATTGTGGCGAACCACCCGCTTGGCGCCATCGAAGGCGTGATCCTTGCCGATCTCGTAGGATCAGTAAGAAAGGATGTGAAGGTGCTGGCCAATGAGTTACTTAAGCGCCTGCCTGAACTGGATGATCTTTTCATCGGTGTCGATGTCTTTAACAGTAAAGAATCGAAACGCACCAATGCCAAAGCGATTCGAGATGCCAATCGTCATTTGGCTGATGGTGGACTATTGATTGTATTCCCAGCAGGTGAAGTATCAAGCTACCGTAAAGGGGCAAAAACACTGACAGACATCGAGTGGAGCAAGTCGGTAGCGAAATTCGTCAAACGTCACCAAGCCACCACGGTACCTATCTTTATCAATGGCAAGAACAGTGAGCTTTTCTATCAAGCGGGTCGTGTTCATCCACTGTTGAGAACCGCTCTACTCGGGCGTGAACTTCTTAATAAACAAGCGACAACTATCTCTATCTCGATTGGCTCATCGATTCCGTATTCAGAGATAAAATCGTTTGAAAAAGAGATGGATATCGTCAACTACCTACGACTTAATACCTATCTAATGAGTCAACAAGATAGTCCGAACACGCCAATCCACGCGCCCTCTTTCGATACCCAAGTGATAGCGCCTATTCCACCAGAAGTCTTATCAATAGAGATAGACTCACTCCCTGAAGAGATGAAACTGCTCGAGCAAGGGAACTTTGAGGTCTACTGCACACCAAGCCAATCTATTCCTAACTTAATGCGCGAGATTGGTCGAGTAAGAGAAGAAAGCTTTAGAGAAGTCGGAGAAGGCAGCGGGCTGGCCTGTGATTTAGATGAGTATGACCTTTACTACCATCAACTGTTTGTGTGGAATAAAACCAAGGCAGAACTGGTTGGCGCGTATCGACTCGGTATGGTCGACAAACTCATCGCTGAGCACGGGCTTGATCAGCTCTACTCTCGTAGCCTGTTTAACTACAACCAAGAATTCATTGATACTCTAGAAAACAGCATTGAGCTTGGGCGATCGGTAGTAAGTAAACCTTACCAAAAGAGCCTGAACTCACTGTTACTATTGTGGAAAGGCATTGCGACCTTTGTGTCTCGTCACCCTCAATATACCCATCTGTTCGGCCCAGTCAGTATCAGCAATGATTACAGCCACAATGCGCGTCTGTTGATCGCGACCACGTTATCAATCCACCATTATGATGAGGAAAAGGCGAATTTGGTTTCACCTTCGTCACCACTCAATACCAGCAGTCATGTGTTCTGGCAAAATCACCTGCTCTCTTCACTGGCGAGTGTGCCTCTGCTCTCTAAAGTGTTAGCACGCATGGAGCAAGGTAAAGGCCTGCCGGTACTGCTGCGCCAATATCTAGGGATGAACGGTAAACTGGTGTGTTTTAATGTCGACCCATCGTTTAATGATGCCTTGGATGGCTTGATTGTGGTGAACCTTAAGAAGGTTCCATTGAAGACCTTAGGTAAATACATGGGCAGAGAACTTGCTCAAGATTACCTAGAGCAACACGCACGCCTCTGATTTATCCTGCTCTGTACCTCTCTCCAAATAAGTGCGATGATTTCGGCACTTATTTGGGATAGGTTATTTTCATGCACACCTCTTTTATCGAACAACTGCAAAGCTTCGACTTCTCTGAAAGCCAGATTGAATCTCTACTCGCTGTCGCCAAGCCACTTGAGCTGCCAACCAGACACATCTTGATCAATCAAGGTGAGATGGCGAGTTCAATCTACTTTGTACTTGAAGGCTTGTGCCATGCCTGCTACCTCACTGATGATGGTAAGCAATACAGCAAAGAGTTCTATTGGGAACAAGATTGGATCATCGGCTTTGAGAGTCTGATAAAGAACCAAGCCTCTCCTTACCTATTAGAAACGCTGACACCCATCACCATGTTAGAGCTGCCAATGAATGCGGTTATCGAGTGGCGTGCATCAAATAATCCTTTGTATTTAAAGCTGTTAGAAACACAACTGATGCATAAGGAAAACAAAGAACGCTTCATGCTGCTCTATACACCAGAGCAACGCTATCAGCTGTTCTTCGAGCACTATCCCGACCTTGAGCAGCGCTTGAACGACAATCAAATTGCAGCCTACCTAGGAATAACCGCAATCAGCCTGAGCAGAATTAAAGGTCGAATTAACAATAGTTAATGCCAACAATCATCGCGCATAGTACATTCAGAGCATCGATAATCTCTGGATGTAAACATGATCACTTGGCACTCAATTCCTTTTTCTGAACTCTCAACACAACAGCTTTATCAACTACTTAAATTAAGAGTCGATGTATTTGTGGTCGAGCAGACTTGTCCTTATCCAGAGCTGGACGGTAAAGATACACTCGCGGGTGTTGAGCACCTGCTTGGCTATGCTGATGAAGAGTTGGTAGCGTGTGCACGTTTATTACCACCAGGTACCTCTTACGACAACACCAGCATCGGTCGAGTCGCAACCAAGCAATCGGCAAGAGGTGGTGGCTTGGGGCATCAATTAATCAAAGAAGCATTAACACGCTGCGAGGCTCTTTGGCCAAATACGGCCATTGATATTGGCGCGCAGCAACACCTAGAAAACTTCTATGCGAGCCACGGCTTCAACACCATCTCGGATATGTACCTCGAAGATGACATTCCTCATATAGACATGAGATTAGAAAAATAATGACGAATATCACTGCCGGTATTCTATTGTTGGTTGCAGGTAACTTGTTTGCCTCGCTTTCCGACGTAGCGGTAAAGCTGTTAAATGGCGAAGTACCGCCCTTACAGTATATTTTTTTCCGACAGTTGATATCTCTGCTCATCATCACCCCTTTGTGGCTACAGCAGAAAAAAGAACAACGGCGCTTACAGCAGGCTAAGGTAACCTTCATTCGAGGTCAGTTAATTCTGATCGGCAGTGGGTGCATGGTGGTCGCGATCACTCACTTGTCTTTGGCAACCGCCAACGCAGTATTTTATGTCGCGCCTTTACTGATGTTGCCGCTCTCAATGTTGCTATTGAAAGAGCAACCGGCACTCGGCAAGGTTATCGGCACAACCATAGGTTTTATTGGTGCATTGATTGTCTTGAGGCCATCACAATTTCATTGGACGGCACTGTTTGCTTTGGGGACAGCACTCACCCTAGCACTATTTAATGTACTCGTAAGAAAGCTTCCTAGTGAGCAAACGGTGGTCACTACGCTGTGGTGGACAACCTTATTCTCTATTCCAGCCTCATTAGTACTGTGCTTCTTATACTGGCAGCCAGTGTCTGTGGAGCATTTGGGATACATAGCCCTGAGTGCGACGCTAATCTTAAGTTACAACGGCCTTGCGGTTGCTGCCTATCAAAAAGCACACTCTAGCCAAATTGCCTTGGCTGAGTATTCAGGATTGGTGTTTGTCGCGCTAATAGGTGCAATATGGTTCGATGAGATTCCGGATACATTAACCTTTATCGGAATCATGCTTATCATCTTGCCACTCGCCCCTTTCAAGCGACCAAAAAAAAGAGCTAATGCTTAGCTCTTTTCTATCGTTTATCTGTGTCTGGTGAAGCGCTTTAACTCAGGCTCACTATTCATCTACTTACTGCGACCAAAGCCACCATCGGATAAGCGGAAGAACATCACCGAAGTGTCGCCTTTCTCTAGCTGAAGAATGTCCAACTGCCCAGTTTCAGCAAGTTTGAAACGAACCAGCTGGCCTTTACGAATCTGACTGAGCGGCTTATCTGCACCTTCAATTCGCACTAACGCATTCAAGTCAGACAATGGCAAATCGTTGTTTCGAAAAACCTGCGCTAACGTATCCCCTTGCTTAACAAGGTACTCCTGCCAATTTTTGTTACTCGGTTCTAATGAGCTGTTCTTGGCATTTTGCTGTTCGCTTAAGCCGACGGTGTTTATTTCAAGCTCAACGCGCGATGTTGTTGGAGCTGTGTCTACTTTAGGTTCTGGTAGCGGCACAAAAAGTAATATCAGTACGATCGGAGAAATCACCATCAACAGTCTTTGGTGTAACTTCGGCAATGAACCCCAAGTTTGCGCTGTCGAGGTTTTCATTTTCTTCACATCGATCGAACTCAATTTCTCTTTGACCTGATTCAGTCGATCCTTGAATTCTGCTAAGTGGTCAACTTTCTGTTTTTTCTTTTGACGACGATTCATACCACTGCGTCCTATACATTGAATAACTACAGTATAAAAACCAAAGTACCAACAGTATAGATCTTTCCGTCACAACAAGGCCCAAAGCGAGAAAATTGACATGGCTGTGATTTGGGCACGGTAAAGCGCAAGTGATCAGGGACTAGCCGTTTCTTCACGCTGCTAATACTGGTATTCTTACCCTTTTCGTACTGACAAAAAGAGTGACTTTTCATGTCTGAAGTAAAATTTGAAACTGTAGAGCAAAAAGCTAGCTACGGTATCGGTCTACAAATGGGCCAACAACTTGCTGGTTCTGGTCTTGAAGGCCTAAACGTTGACGCAATCGCTGCTGGTATCGCAACAGCTCTAGTTGGCGACATGCCAGCTATCGAAGTTGACGAAATCAACAACGCACTACAAGAGCTACACACTCGTGGTGAAGCTGCACGTCAAGAACTAGCTAAAGCTGCTGCTGCTGACGGCGAAGCTTTCCTAGCTGACAACGCTCTTCGTTCAGAAGTAACGGTTCTTGAGTCTGGTCTTCAGTACGAAGTACTAACTGAAGGTACTGGCGAAATCCCTACTGCAGACAAGCAAGTACGTGTTCACTACCACGGCGAACTAACTGACGGTACTGTTTTCGACAGCTCTGTATCTCGCGGTCAACCTGCTGAATTCCCTGTAACTGGCGTAATTCAAGGTTGGGTACAAGCTCTACAAATGATGCCTGTTGGCTCTAAGTGGAAGCTATACATCCCTCAAGATCTAGCATACGGTGAGCGTGGCGCAGGTGCTGCAATCCCACCATTTGCTGCTCTAGTATTTGAAGTAGAACTTCTAGCTATTCTTTAATTTTTATAAAAACCTTTAGTAAAACAAAATACTATTGGCAAATAAAATTGAAATAATCCAACGGCGATGTGACTACATCGCCGTTTTTCGTTTATAGTGAAAGAGTAAATTACTTTATTACTTAAGGACGAATAATGAAGAAAGTACTCATCACAGTTTTAAGCAGCCTTGCTGTTGTCTCTTGCGCTAGCACTAGCGACTCTGAACAAACCAGTTCATCATCAGATACCAACTATTCCCAACTATCACAAACTGCACTAATGGCAGCAGTGAATATGTGGTCTCAGCAGAACGAAACAACACCACTTGTGGATACGGTAGCTGACCAAGCTTCTGTTACCAGCGACCAAGCAGTTGGCGGTATTGGTTCAATGTTGGCCCTTGCACAAAACTCACTTGGCACAGCCGACAACAAAGAACTCGCGACACTTATTCCAGGCATGTCGAGCCTTGAGTCTACGGGGCTATCATCGCTACTAAGCTCACAAGGTGCCGTTGAAAGTGCGTTTTCTGGATTAGGCATGGATCCATCAATGGTTACGACATTTGCGCCAATCATTCTTCAAGCATTGCAGTCACAAGGTGCGACGAGCGGCCTGATGGATTCACTTTCAGCTATATGGCAATAATCGTTAGTTATTAATAGCTAGCTTAAAATCTAATAAGGGCACTTCGGTGCTCTTTTTTGTGCGTGGAAGAAAAGATATTTGAGATACGAGATACGAGATACGAGATACGAGATACAAGATACAAGATAC
>NZ_JBFRPJ010000021.1:0-14281 GCF_041471945.1 Vibrio sp. 10N.261.51.A4 | reverse complement strand
AAGATACAAGATACAAGATATTTTTGAAAAATGGCGCAGACAAGACAAGCAAAAAATGCCAAACATCATGGTGCAATTTCTATTGTCTATTCCTTGTTCTACAGACACAAAAAAGCCGAGCTAATGCTCGGCTTTTGTATTAAGAATCTAGTATAGATTACTCAGCAGCTTCTTCAGCAGCTGGGCGGTCTACAAGCTCAATGTAAGCCATTGGAGCTTTATCACCAGTACGGAAACCACATTTAAGAATGCGAGTGTAACCACCTTGGCGAGCCGCGAAACGCGGGCCTAGTTCATTAAATAGTTTTGCCACAACTTCGTTATCACGAGTGCGAGCAAATGCAAGACGACGGTTAGCAACACTGTCTGTCTTAGCTAGGGTAATCAATGGCTCAATTACGCGACGTAGTTCTTTTGCTTTAGGCACGGTAGTTTTAATAACTTCGTGACGAACAAGAGAGCTAGCCATGTTGCTGAACATCGCTTTGCGATGACTGCTGTTGCGGTTGAGTTGACGACCACTTTTACGATGGCGCATGACCTAATCCTTCTAACTTTTCGATTAATCTTCAGCGATTGACGCTGGTGGCCAGTTTTCTAGACGCATGCCTAGAGAAAGACCACGTGAAGCAAGCACATCTTTAATCTCTGTAAGAGATTTCTTACCAAGGTTTGGCGTTTTAAGTAGCTCAACCTCAGTGCGCTGTACAAGATCACCGATGTAGTGAATCGCTTCTGCTTTCAAACAGTTAGCAGAGCGAACTGTTAGTTCAAGATCGTCTACAGGACGTAGTAGGATAGGATCGAATTCTGGCTTCTCTTCCTTCTCCTCAGGTACACGTACATCACGAAGATCTACGAACGCATCCAGTTGTTCAGCTAAAATAGTAGCTGCACGACGGATTGCTTCCTCAGGTTCTAGAGTACCGTTCGTTTCCATATCGATAACAAGCTTGTCTAAATCAGTACGTTGTTCTACACGTGCCGCTTCTACAGCGTAAGCGATTTTATCAACCGGGCTGTAAGTAGCGTCAACTAGTAGACGACCGATAGGACGCTCATCTTCTTCAGTATGGATACGAGCTGAAGCTGGAACGTAACCACGACCACGTTCTACTTTGATACGCATAGCGATCTCAGCGTTGTCATCCGTTAGGTGACAAATTACGTGCTCAGGGTTAGCGATCTCTACATCACCATCGTGGGTGATGTCACCTGCAACAACAGGGCCTGAGCCTGATTTGTTCAGTGTAATAAACACTTCATCTTTGCCTTCAGCAACGCGTACAGCCAAACCTTTAAGGTTTAGAAGGATTTCCAGGATATCTTCCTGAACGCCTTCTTTAGTGCTGTATTCGTGTAGCACACCTTCAATTTCAACTTCTGTTACGGCACAACCCGGCATAGAAGATAGAAGAATGCGGCGAAGAGCATTACCTAGAGTGTGGCCGAAACCGCGCTCTAATGGCTCAAGAGTTACTTTCGCGTGTGTCGTATTGATCTGTTCAATGTCAACAAGACGCGGCTTAAGAAATTCTGTTACAGAACCCTGCATTGTGTCCTCTCTTTTTTTAACCTTACTTAGAGTAAAGTTCGACGATCAAGTGTTCATTGATGTCAGCTGATAGGTCAGAACGCTCAGGCATACGCTTGAATGTACCTTCCATTTTGCCAGCATCTACTTCAATCCAAGTTGGCTTTTCACGTTGTTCAGCAACTTCTAGAGCCGCTTTAATACGAGATTGCTGTTTAGCTTTCTCGCGGATAGAAACAACGTCGTTTGCCGCTACTTTGAAAGAAGGAACGTTTACAACTTTACCGTTAACTAGAATAGACTTGTGGCTAACTAGTTGACGAGATTCAGCACGAGTAGCGCCAAAGCCCATACGGTAAACTACGTTATCAAGACGACCTTCAAGAAGCTGAAGCAGGTTTGCACCTGTGTTGCCTTTAAGACGTGCAGCTTCTTTGTAGTAGTTGCGGAATTGTTTTTCTAGAACGCCGTAGATACGACGAACTTTTTGCTTCTCACGAAGCTGAACGCCATACTCAGATAGACGACCGCGACGAGCGCCGTGTACACCTGGTGCGTTATCAATTTTACACTTGGTATCGATCGCACGGACACCAGACTTAAGGAATAAGTCAGTACCTTCGCGACGGCTAAGCTTAAGCTTAGGACCCAAATATCTTGCCATGATCTTTCTCCAATATTCCTAGAAACGAAACTTAAACGCGACGTTTCTTAGGTGGACGACAACCGTTATGAGGGATTGGTGTCGCATCAACAATGTTAGTGATACGGAAACCAGCAGCGTTCAGTGCACGAACAGTAGATTCGCGACCTGGACCTGGACCCTTAACCATAACTTCCAAGTTCTTTAGGCCATATTCTTTAGCCATTTCACCACAACGCTCAGCTGCAACTTGTGCTGCGAACGGAGTAGATTTACGAGAACCACGGAAACCTGAACCACCTGCTGTAGCCCATGCAAGAGCGTTGCCTTGACGGTCAGTGATAGTTACGATTGTGTTGTTGAAAGAAGCATGAATGTGCGCTACGCCATCAGCTACTTGCTTGCGTACGCGCTTACGCGCGCGAGTTGGTTGTTTTGCCATTGTACTCTACCTTATCCGACTATTTCTTGATCGGCTTGCGCGGACCCTTACGGGTGCGAGCGTTGGTTTTAGTACGCTGTCCACGTAGTGGTAGACTGCGACGATGACGAAGACCGCGGTAACAGCCAAGGTCCATAAGACGCTTGATGTTCATCGATACTTCACGACGTAGATCACCTTCTACAGTGTACTTAGCTACACCATCACGCAGTTGATCGATCTGCTCTTCAGTTAGTTCACTGATCTTAGCATCTTCAGCAATACCCACTTCAGCTAGAATAGCTTGAGAGCGAGTTTTACCGATACCGTAGATTGCAGTAAGTGCAATTACAGAATGCTTATGATCAGGAATGTTAATGCCGGCTATACGGGCCATTATTCACTCCTAAGGGGTTCATAAAAGAATTATCCGCAGCAAAGCCCGTTATGGATACGCTGCGGCATACTACTTCTTTTGCACGCAAAAGGTAGGCCGAGGAATATACTCGACTCTACCTTGTATTTCAAGTAAAAATTTCTGCTAATTAGCCTTGGCGTTGCTTATGCTTTGGCTCACTGCAAATCACGCGAACGACACCGTTACGCTTGATAACTTTACAGTTACGGCAGATTTTTTTAACGGAAGCACGAACTTTCATTGCTAAACTCCGTAAATGGAATCGAAATTGTTACCACCGAATTAACGGCCGTAACCCTTCAGATTCGCTTTCTTTAACACAGAATCATACTGTTGTGACATCAGATGAGTCTGTACCTGTGCCATGAAATCCATGATAACTACCACTACGATTAGTAGTGATGTGCCGCCAAAGTAGAAACGAACGTTCCACGCGACCATCATGAACTCAGGAATCAGACATATAAAAGTAATGTATAGAGCGCCCGCAAGGGTTAGTCTAGTCATCACTTTATCGATATATTTCGCTGTCTGCTCACCTGGGCGGATACCGGGTACGAATGCACCAGACTTCTTCAAGTTATCAGCTGTTTCACGTGGGTTAAACACCAACGCTGTATAGAAGAAACAGAAGAAGATTATAGCTGCTGCATAAAGCATTACATACAAAGGTTGACCTGGGCTAAGAGCTAATGACACGTCAGTTAACCAACCGAACGCGCTGCTTTCACCATTTTGACCAAACCACTGCGCTAATGTTCCTGGGAACAAAATAATACTTGATGCGAAAATCGCTGGAATAACACCTGCCATATTAATCTTAAGAGGCAAGTGAGAGCTTTGTGCTGCAAAAACTTTACGACCTTGTTGACGTTTCGCATAGTTAACGACGATACGACGTTGACCACGTTCCATGAAAACTACGAAGTAAATAACAGCAAAAGACAATACAGCAATCAACAGCAGAAGAAGCACATGCAATTCACCTTGACGCGCTTGCTCGATTGTTTGACCGATTGCAGAAGGCAATCCAGCAACAATACCTGCAAAAATCAGAATGGAAATACCATTACCGATTCCTCGCTCAGTGATTTGTTCACCTAACCACATTAAGAACATGGTACCAGTTACTAAACTCACGGTAGCAATAAGCGTAAACATGGTTTGGTTGATAACAACCAGATTGTCGACCATGTTTGGTAAGCCTGTTGCGATACCAATAGCTTGGAATGTTGCAAGTACAAGCGTGCCGTAGCGTGTATATTGGCTTATCTTACGACGGCCTGCTTCACCCTCTTTCTTGAGTTCCGCTAACGCTGGATGAACTACAGTTAGCAATTGGACTACGATCGATGCCGAAATGTACGGCATGATACCCAATGCTAATATAGATGCACGCTCAAGAGCACCACCGGAGAACATGTTAAACATTTCTACGATGGTACCTTTTTGCTGATCGAACAAATCGGCAAGTACAGCTGCGTCAATACCAGGGATCGGCACAAAAGAGCCGGCTCGGAATACTAAAAGTGCACCAATTACGAATAATAAGCGCGACTTTAGTTCACTTAAGCCGCTCTGAGCACTACGAAAATCTTGTCCTGGTTTCTTAGCCATCTGTACCTCGTTCCTCGAGATTATTCCTCGATTTTACCGCCTGCAGCTTCGATTGCAGCTTTAGCGCCTTTAGTCACGCGTAGACCTTTAACAGTCACAGCTTTGCTTAGGTCACCAGAAAGAACGATCTTAACAAACTCGATGTTCTTAGTGATAACGTTAGCAGCTTTAAGGCTGTTAAGATCAACTACGTCACCTGTTACTTTCGCTAGCTCAGCTAGACGAACTTCAGCGGACACTAGGCTCTTACGAGAAGTGAAACCGAATTTAGGTAGACGTTGTTTTAGAGGCATTTGACCGCCTTCAAAACCTGGACGAACAGAGCCGCCAGAACGTGACTTTTGACCTTTGTGACCGCGGCCACCTGTTTTACCAAGGCCAGAACCGATACCACGACCTACACGCTTCTTAGAAGGTTTAGAGCCAGCAGCCGGTGATAGAGTATTCAAACGCATTCTGATTACTCCTCAATCTTAACCATGTAGTAAACCTTGTTGATCATACCGCGTACGCACGGTGTATCTTCAAGTTCTACTGTATGGTTGATGCGACGAAGACCTAGACCTTTAAGACACGCTTTGTGCTTAGGTAGGCGACCAATTGAGCTTTTAGTTTGAGTTACTTTAATAGTTGCCATCGTGTGCTTACTCCGAAATAGATTCAACAGTTAGACCACGTTTAGCAGCAACCATTTCTGGTGACTTAACGTCTACTAGAGCACCAATCGTTGCACGAACGATGTTGATCGGGTTCGTTGAACCGTATGCTTTAGAAAGTACGTTATGTACGCCCGCAACTTCAAGTACAGCACGCATTGCACCGCCGGCAATAACACCTGTACCTTCTGCAGCTGGCTGCATGTAAACTTTAGAGCCCGAATGACGACCTTTCACCGGGTGGTGAAGAGTGCCTTCGTTAAGCGATACTGTAACCATGTTACGGCGCGCTTTTTCCATTGCTTTTTGAATCGCAGCAGGTACTTCACGAGCTTTGCCGTAACCGAAACCTACGCGACCGTTACCGTCACCAACTACTGTTAGTGCAGTAAAGCTCATGATTCGACCACCTTTAACCGTCTTAGATACACGGTTAACTGCGATCAGCTTTTCTTGCAAATCATTAGCTTGTTGTTGTTCTTTAGCCATCTTCCAACCCTACCTTAGAATTTCAGACCAGCTTCGCGAGCAGATTCTGCTAGCGCCGCTACTCGACCGTGGTATTGGAAACCAGAACGATCAAATGCAACTGAAGCTACGCCTTTTTCAAGAGCGCGCTCAGCAACAGCTTTACCAACTGCTTTAGCTGCATCAACGTTACCAGTGTTCTTAACTTGCTCACGGATCGCTTTTTCTACAGTAGAAGCAGCTGCGATAACCTCAGAGCCGTTTGCCGCGATAACTTGTGCGTAAACATGGCGAGGAGTACGGTGTACTACCAGGCGAGTTGCACCAAGTTCTGCAATCTTACGACGTGCACGTGTAGCACGACGGATGCGAGATGCTTTCTTATCCATAGTGATACCTTACTTCTTCTTAGCTTCTTTAGTACGCACATTTTCATCTGCGTAACGAACACCTTTGCCTTTGTAAGGCTCAGGAGCACGGTAAGAACGAATGTCAGCCGCAACTTGACCTACTACTTGCTTATCGCAACCAGTAATGATGATCTCAGTTTGGCTAGGGCACTCAGCTTTAATACCTTCAGGTAGAGCGTGCTCTACTGGGTGAGAAAAACCAAGAGTTAGAGCTACAGAGTTGCCTTTCATAGCAGCACGGTAACCAACACCCTTAAGAGTTAGCTTCTTAGTGAAGCCCTCAGTAACACCCACAACCATATTATTAACTAGAGCGCGAGCTGTACCAGCTTGTGCCCATGCGTTAGTAACACCTTCTTTCGGACCGAAAGTTAGGTTGGTTTCTTCCTGTGCAATAACTACGGCGCTGTTAAGAACGCGAGTAAGCTCACCTTTGCTACCTTTTACAGTAACTTCTTGGCCGTTTAGTTTCACCTCTACGCCAGCTGGAATAGCGACAGGTGCTTTAGCAACACGAGACATAATCTACTCCTTAAGCTACGTAACAGATGATTTCACCGCCAAGACCTGCTTTACGAGCAGCACGGTCAGACATCAGACCCTTGGAAGTAGAAACAACTGCAATACCAAGACCACCCATCACTGTAGGTAAAGAGTCTTTATTTTTATAAACTCTTAGACCAGGACGTGATACACGCTTGATTTGCTCGATTACAGGTTTAGCTTGGAAGTACTTAAGAGTAACTTCTAGCTCAGGTTTTGCTTCGCTGTTAACAGCGAAGTCTACGATGTAACCTTCAGCTTTAAGTAATGCAGCAATTGCAACTTTAAGCTTTGAAGAAGGCATTTTTACAGCAACTTTGTTTGCTGCCTGACCGTTACGAACTCGGGTCAGCATATCCGAAATCGGATCTTGCATGCTCATAAGATTTACTCCAAATGATTAAGTGGCAATTACCAGCTAGCCTTACGAAGACCCGGAATCTCGCCTTTCATGCAAGCTTCACGAACCTTAATGCGGCTTAGACCGAATTTACGTAGGTAACCGTGTGGACGACCAGTTTGGTTGCAACGGTTGCGCTGACGTGATGCACTTGAATCACGTGGAAGAGATTGCAGTTTAAGAACCGCATTCCAACGATCTTCTTCAGATGCGTTTACATCGCTAATGATAACTTTTAGCGCAGAACGCTTTTCAGCGAACTTAGCTACTAGTTTTGCACGTTTAGCTTCACGTGCTTTCATTGATTGTTTAGCCATAACAGTAACCCTACCCTTACTTACGGAATGGGAAGTTAAAGGCAGCCAGCAGAGCTCGGCCTTCCTCATCGGAACCCGCAGAAGTCGTGATAGTGATATCAAGACCGCGGACACGATCGACTTTATCGTAGTCGATTTCCGGAAAGATGATTTGCTCGCGAACGCCCATGCTGTAGTTACCGCGACCGTCAAAAGACTTAGCGCTAACACCACGGAAATCACGTACACGTGGAAGTGCGATAGAGATTAAACGCTCTAAAAATTCCCACATGCGCTCACCACGCAAGGTTACTTTACAACCAATTGGGTAGCCTTCACGAATTTTGAAACCAGCTACAGATTTACGCGCTTTAGTGATAAGTGGCTTTTGACCAGAGATCGTTGCCATATCAGCTGCTGCGTTTTCTAGCAGTTTCTTATCGTTGATTGCTTCACCAACGCCCATATTTAGGGTGATTTTCTCAATCCTAGGGACTTGCATGACGCTTGTGTAGCTGAACTCTTTGGTAAGCTCAGCGACTACAGACGACTTGTAGTAATCATGCAGTTTCGCCATAGTAGAACTCCAAATTACTTCTAATTAGTTAGAAACAGTTTCGCCGTTAGATTTGAAGAAACGAACTTTCTTGCCATCTTCGATACGGAAACCGATACGGTCTGCTTTACCAGTAGCCGCGTTAAAAACAGCAACGTTAGAAGCATCAATAGCTGCTTCTTGTTCAACGATGCCACCTTGTTGACCTAGAGCCGGAACCGGCTTTTGGTGTTTCTTAACAAGGTTGATGCCTTCAACGATAACTTTACCAGTTGTCAGAACCTTAGTTACTTTACCTTTCTTGCCTTTATCTTTACCAGCAAGAATGATTACTTCGTCATTACGACGGATTTTAGCTGCCATATTGCCGCTCCTTACAGAACTTCAGGTGCTAGTGATACAATCTTCATGAATTTCGCGTTACGAAGTTCACGAGTCACAGGACCAAAGATACGTGTGCCGACTGGTTGCTCAGTAGTGTCATTTAACAATACACAAGCATTACTGTCGAAGCGAATGACAGAACCGTCTGGGCGACGAACGCCTTTACGGGTGCGCACTACTACCGCCTTCAGAACATCACCTTTCTTTACTTTACCGCGAGGAATCGCTTCCTTCACTGTAACCTTGATGACGTCACCGATATGTGCATAACGGCGGTGAGAGCCACCCAGAACCTTAATACACATTACCTTGCGCGCGCCAGAGTTATCTGCTGCGTCAAGTGTACTTTGCATCTGGATCATTGTTAGTGCTCCGCTAAATATTAAAACTAGACCCTCTCGGGTCGGGCTGCCTCTTTAAAAGGGACGCGAATTGTACCACCCTTTTTTTAAATTGGGTAGACAAAAAACAAGCGGCTCCAAAAAATAATTTGGAGCCGCTTATAAGTTATAGAATTACAAAGATTAAATCTTCGCTTTTTCTAGAACTTTAACCAATGTCCAAGACTTAGTCTTAGACAGAGGACGACACTCAGCGATTTCAACTTTGTCGCCTAGGCCACAAGTGTTGTCTTCGTCGTGTGCGTGTACTTTAGTCGTGCGTTTGATGAACTTGCCGTAAATCGGGTGTTTTACAGTACGTTCAATAGCAACAACGATAGACTTGTCCATCTTGTCACTTACTACACGGCCTTGCTGGATGCGGTTAGTTTCGCTCATTATGCGCCTGCCTTTTCAGTCAAAACAGTTTTCACACGTGCGATGTCACGGCGTACAGCTTTTAGAGTATGAGTTTGCTGAAGTTGACCAGTTGCAGCTTGCATGCGCAAGTTGAACTGTTCACGTAGCAAATTCAATAGCTCAGCGTTAAGCTCTTCAACGTTCTTTTCGCGTAGATCTTGTGCTTTCATCACATCACCTGCTTAGTTACAAAAGTAGTTTTAACAGGCAGTTTACGTGCCGCTAGGCGGAACGCTTCACGTGCCAACTCTTCAGGTACGCCATTCATCTCGTACATAACTTTGCCTGGTTGGATTTGAGCAACCCAGTACGCAACTGAACCTTTACCTTTACCTTGACGAACTTCAAGAGGCTTTTCAGTAATCGGCTTGTCTGGGAATACACGGATCCAGATTTGACCTTGACGCTTAATGTGACGTGTCATAGCACGACGTGCCGCTTCGATTTGACGTGCAGTCAGACGACCACGGCCAACAGCTTTAAGACCGAATTCGCCGAAGCTTACTTCAGTACCTTTAGCTAGACCACGGTTACGACCAGTCATAACCTTGCGGAACTTAGTACGTTTTGGTTGTAGCATCGTTCGACTCCTTACTTACGGCCTTTACGCTGCTTCTTAGGCTTATCGCCTTTTGGCTCTACTGCGTTAGCAGCTGGCATACCGCCTAGAATCTCACCTTTGAAGATCCAAACTTTAATGCCGATCACACCGTATTGAGTGTGAGCCGAAGAAGTTGCGTAATCAATGTCTGCACGTAGAGTGTGTAGAGGCACACGGCCTTCACGGTACCACTCTGAACGTGCGATTTCAGCACCGCCAAGACGGCCGCCTACTTGTACTTTGATGCCTTTAGCGCCTAGACGCATAGCATTTTGTACCGCACGCTTCATTGCACGACGGAACATAACACGACGCTCTAGTTGAGACGCGATGCTATCAGCTACAAGCTGACCATCTAGCTCAGGCTTACGTACTTCAGCGATGTTAATTTGCGCTGGTACACCTGCGATTTTAGCTACAGCTGCGCGTAGCTTCTCTACGTCTTCACCTTTCTTACCGATAACAACGCCAGGGCGAGCAGTGTGAATAGTCACACGGATGCTCTTAGCTGGACGCTCGATAACGATACGAGATAATGATGCTTTTTGTAGTTCCTTTGTAAGGAACTGACGTACCTTGAAGTCGCCGTCTAGGTTGTCAGCGAATTCGTTGGTATTAGCAAACCATGTAGCATTCCAAGGCTTAACGATGCCAAGACGAATACCATTAGGATGTACTTTCTGACCCATTGCTTACTCTCCTAGTCTTTAGCGATCTGCTACAACAATAGTGATGTGGCTTGAACGCTTCAAGATACGATCCGCACGACCTTTAGCACGAGGCATAATACGCTTCATGATAGGGCCCTCATCTACGAAGATTTTAGCGACATTTAGATCGTCGATATCTGCACCTTCGTTATGTTCCGCGTTAGCGATAGCTGACTCAAGAACCTTCTTAACTAATACAGCAGCTTTTTTGTTGCTGAAAGTTAGAATTTCTAGAGCTTGGTCTACCGACTTACCGCGAATTTGGTCTGCAACTAAGCGAGCTTTCTGTGGAGAAATACGAGCAAAGTTATGTTTAGCTAAAGCTTCCATCATCTACTCCTTATTTCTTCTTAGCTTTCTTATCTGCAGCATGACCGCGATAAGTACGAGTTGGTGCAAATTCGCCCAGTTTGTGACCGATCATTTCTTCGGTAACGAAAACTGGAACGTGCTGACGACCATTATGGACAGCGATGGTCAAACCAATCATTGTTGGGATGATCATTGAGCGACGGGACCAAGTCTTAATAGGCTTTTTGTCTCCGCTTTCCACCGCTTTCTCTACCTTCTTCAGCAAGTGTAGGTCAATAAAAGGACCTTTCTTGAGAGAACGTGGCATGGCGATTCCTCTTTATAAATTATTTAGTGCGACGACGTACGATGTACTTGTCAGTGCGCTTGTTCTTACGAGTCTTGAAGCCCTTAGTAGGAACGCCCCAAGGAGAAACTGGGTGACGACCACCAGATGTGCG
Source organism: Vibrio sp. 10N.261.51.A4 (assembly GCF_041471945.1). Taxonomy (NCBI): domain Bacteria; kingdom Pseudomonadati; phylum Pseudomonadota; class Gammaproteobacteria; order Vibrionales; family Vibrionaceae; genus Vibrio; species Vibrio sp. 10N.261.51.A4. Next base: position 3,072 of record NZ_JBFRPJ010000021.1, on the reverse strand, counting down.
GCCTTCACCACCACCATGTGGGTGATCCACCGGGTTCATTACTACACCACGTACGGTTGGACGTACGCCGCGCCAGCGTGAAGCACCAGCTTTACCAAGTTCACGTAGCATATGCTCAGAGTTACCAACTTCACCGATCGTTGCACGACCTTCAGAAAGAACTTTGCGCATCTCACCAGAACGTAGACGGATAGTTACGTATGCACCATCGCGAGCGATGATTTGAGCATAAGCACCAGCCGAACGAGCTAGTTGAGCACCTTTACCAGGCTTAAGTTCAACACAGTGTACAGTAGAACCTACTGGGATGTTGCGCATCGGCAGAGTGTTACCTGCTTTGATTGCAGCATCTACGCCAGATTGAATCTGGTCGCCTGCGTTAACACCTTTAGGTGCAATGATGTAACGACGCTCACCGTCTGCGTACAGAACTAGAGCGATGTTAGCACTACGGTTTGGATCGTATTCTAGACGCTCAACTTTCGCTGGGATGCCATCTTTAGTACGTTTGAAGTCAATTACACGGTAATGGTGCTTATGACCACCACCGATGTGACGTACTGTAATACGACCGTTGTTGTTACGACCACCGTTCTTAGAGTTTTTCTCTAGAAGTGGTGCGTATGGCTTACCCTTGTGTAGGTCAGCGTTAACAACTTTAACGACGTGACGACGACCAGGGGAAGTCGGCTTACATTTAACAATAGCCATTTTTACTACTCCTGTTATTCCGCGCCGCCAACGAAGTCAAGATCTTGACCTTCTTTCAAAGTAACGTAGGCTTTCTTAACGTCTGAACGACGGCCTTCACGCATACCTTGACGTTTGGTCTTACCCTTTAATACAAGAGTATTTACAGACTTAACTTCAACTTCAAATAGCTTTTCTACAGCTGCTTTGATCTCTTTCTTAGTTGCATCTTTAGCTACTTTGAAAACGATAGTGTTCGCTTTCTCAGCTGCCATAGTTGCTTTTTCAGAGATGTGCGGAGCACGTAGAACTTTTAAGATACGCTCTTCAGTGATCATGCTAGCATCTCCTCAACTTGCTTAACTGCGTCAGCAGTCATTAGAACCTTGTCGAAAGCGATTAGTGATACTGGATCAACACCAGCAACATCACGTGCATCTACTTTGTATAGGTTACGAGCAGCTAAGAATAGATTTTCATCTACTTCGCCAGTCACAATCAGAACGTCGCTTAGCTCAAGCTCTTTAAGCTTAGCTACAAGTTCTTTTGTTTTTGGTGCTTCTACAGAGAAGTTATCAACAACGATTAAACGCTCTTGACGAACTAGCTCAGAAAGAATGCTCTTCATAGCACCGCGGTACATTTTTTTGTTTACTTTTTGGCTGTGATCTTGTGGTTTCGCAGCAAAAGTAACACCACCTGTACGCCAGATTGGGCTACGAATTGTACCAGCACGTGCGCGGCCAGTACCTTTTTGACGCCATGGCTTAGCGCCACCGCCAGATACTTCAGAACGAGTCTTTTGAGCACGAGTACCTTGACGAGCACCTGCTGCATATGCAACAACTACTTGGTGTACAAGAGCTTCGTTGAAGTCACGTCCGAAAGTAGTCTCGGAAACAGTTAGTGCATCAGCACCTTTAACCATCAATTCCATTACTTACTCCTAGACGTTATGCTTTAACAGCAGGTTTTACGATCACGTTTCCGCCTGTTGAGCCCGGTACTGCACCTTTAATAAGGAGTAGATTGCGCTCAGCGTCAACACGTACGATCTCTAGGTTTTGAGTCGTTACACGCTCAGCACCCATGTGACCTGCCATTTTCTTGCCTTTAAACACGCGGCCTGGAGTTTGACATTGGCCAATTGAACCCGGTGCGCGGTGAGACAAAGAGTTACCGTGAGTCATATCTTGAGTAGAGAAGTTCCAACGCTTGATAGCGCCTTGGAAGCCTTTACCTTTAGATGTACCAGTAACGTCTACTTTTTTAATTTCGTTGAAAAGTTCTACGTTTAGCTCAGCGCCAACTTCAAACTCTTCGCCGTTTTCTAAACGGAATTCCCAAAGACCGCGACCTGCTTCTACACCCGCTTTCGCGAAGTGACCAGCTTCAGGTTTAGTTACACGGTTAGCTTTCTTAGCACCAGTAGTTACTTGGATTGCTGCGTAGCCGTCTGTCTCAAGAGTTTTAACTTGAGAAATACGGTTCGCTTCAACCTCAACAACAGTTACTGGGATAGAAACGCCTTCTTCAGTAAATACGCGGGTCATACCCACTTTACGTCCGACTAGACCAATCATTATTCTTATCTCCCTTAACCTAGGCTGATTTGAACATCAACGCCAGCTGCAAGATCAAGACGCATTAGAGCATCAACAGTTTTATCTGTTGGCTCAACGATGTCGATCAAACGCTTGTGAGTACGGATTTCGTACTGATCACGTGCATCTTTGTTGACGTGTGGAGAGGTAAGAACAGTGAAACGCTCTTTACGAGTAGGAAGTGGAATAGGACCACGAACCTGTGCGCCAGTACGTTTTGCTGTTTCAACGATTTCCGCAGTTGAAGCATCGATTAGCTTGTAATCAAACGCTTTAAGGCGGATACGAATACGTTGGTTCTGCATGAGACAGAGCTCCAATTATTAAAAATTACACAAACAATATCGCCACTCAAACCCGATAAAACGAGAGAATGCCGATTGATTTATGTGAAACCGTAGCACCCAAAATTAGGACGCATTGTCAGTTAACTTTTGAAGTAAACAAGAAGTTTACTATTTTTATTAACCGCGAACATAAGCTGAGTATACATTACTAGGTAAGACCTACTCCTCAGTGCTCATTGGTTCACAACCAGCGTTAGCCAGTGCGATGCATTATACAGATCACACTTTAGTATGCAAGTAGTGTTGGAAAAATAATCGCAATTTATTGGAAGTTGGTTTTGTATCGAGAGGGAAGAAGACAGATGGAAGGTAATATTTCTTTTGAGAAAACAAAAGGGAAGCCGAAGCTCCCCTTTTCAGATGCGTGCTCTTCTAATGAAGAGAGTGCAAAAATCTAAATGCTATTAAGCGAAGATTTTAGCTACAACACC